>JBKJNG010000141.1:0-4023 GCA_046596065.1 Phnomibacter sp.
ATTAGTTGGGCGGGGTAACTACCTGTGAACTTTCGGTACGCAGCTAGTGTACTTACCTGGTTTCCGTTTTTATTCTGCCCGCAATCGCCAAAAACTGCTACTCTTATTTTGCCTGCATTTGTATCGGGAGCGGTATTAAAGTAATTATCCGCACCACTTTGAAAAAATTGAACACCACTACCAAACCGGTAATAATATTTTGTTGCGGTGCTTAAGCCGGTTATCCTGAGCTTATGTTCGGTTGTTAATGCCGTATCAAGCGCAAAAGTTTTATAAGTTCCATAGCTGGTACCCACTTCAATAACGGAGCTAGTTGGATTGTTGGTTCTCCAGCGAAGGCTTATGGCCGATTTGCTAGCCATTTGCAGGTATGGCCCGCGAGTCAAACTGGCGTAGCCACCACCAGGTGGATAAACGACATTATAGCTTTGACCACGGGTATATCCTCCTGTTAGAAGATTACCGGCAGTATCGGCAATGGCAGTGCCGGAAGATTTAAGATCGACCCTTAGCTTTCCCTGCCCGGATATTGCGGTTACTGTAATATCATAAGTTGTAGAACCCACAGTAGCAACTGAACTTATTCTCCCTTTAACAGTACTCACTTGCGATAAAGAAAAATCAGCAATATCAACCCCACCAACTACTTCCGAAAAAATTACACGAAAAGTAACAGCCGATGCGGTGATTGTATCTAAGTTAGGCGTCTGGCGCTGAATACTTACAACAGACGGGGGCGTTTTATCAGTGGAAAATGGAGTGTTGGCATCAAGTTTCAAAGCAAATGCCATATCGGGATCACTTTTGCTTAACTGGTGAACTTCTACTGTAAAAACATTGGTGCCACTTACAAAATCTGCGCTACTGATAACAAAAGAACGTGCATTCAACCCTCCATCTCCGGCCGTTGCAGCGAGTGTGTTATAGGCTATTGCATCCCCAGGCATACCGTTACGGTATACTTGTTTGCCATTAAGGTAAATTACTATTCCATCGTCAAATTTTACTTTCCCCGTAAAGGAACTAAAGGTTGCAAAATCCTTGATAGTAAATGCTTTTCTAAAATAAGTTGTGATGTACTTACCAGTTGCATTGGCACCGTAGCCTATGGTGGTATTGGCGCCGGTTATTCCATAGCCAAAAAGGCTTGAACCGGTTTTCCACGAGGAGTCATTAAAAGTATTTGACCTCCAGGCGGTGCCCTGGTTGGAACCATTATCAAGATACTTCCACTCTGACACATACTGAATAACTGTTGTGGCTGACATTAATTTCATTGAAATTAATAAACCAACGAAAAACAGACTGGTGGTTTTAAGCATAGCAATAGTTTAGATATAGGACATAAGTATAATATCGCCTACAGGAACTTGAAATATCATGATAATACAAAGGCGATAAACAACAAAGAGGTTGCTAAGGAATGCTGCGCTTCCGAAAGAATCTTACAGGGTTAAATAGTTGGACTTAGTAAAATAGGACCCATGGCATTGCTGAACAATCGAATACGAAGTTAAAAAATATCCGAATACGTTTTTTATCTTATTAATCAATCAACAAACTAAAAAATCGATAAAAAACAGCATCACAAATTATAATTGAACCCAATGTATATAACAATCATGTTTTTAGAATAAATATTCTAAAAACATGAAACCATTTATCAAAACTGACGTTGAGTCTTTACACCTCGTTAAGTGTTTTCAGCAATATAATTAAATGCAAATGGGGGGCTGTAGGTGTAGGTCTGCAGATAAAAAACTCTATGCAACCACCACGAGGTAATAATTTTTTTTGCCTTTTTGAACCAAAATGTATTTACCATTCAGCAACAGGCCGCTGTCAATATTTATTTCAATACCACTGGCCTTTTGTTTATTAAAACCAACTCCCCCGGCTTGCAAAGCTTTTCTTGCTTCGCCCTTGCTTGGGTAGATAGCGGTATCAGCCAAAAAACTGGTAGCGTCTACACCTGCATCCACCTTCGCTCTTTCTATTTGTACGGTTGGAACACCATCCATTACCTGTAACAACTGTTCTTCGCTAAGGCTTTGTAATAGTTCGGTTGTAGCATTGCCAAAAAGTATGTCGGAAGCTTTTACCGCGAAATCATAATCATCCGGGCTGTGCACCAGCACAGTTAGCGATTCGGCCAATTTCTTTTGCAACAAACGCTGGTGTGGCGCTGCTTTGTGTGCCGATATCAACTCGTCAATTTCTTGTTTAGACAAAAAAGTAAATATCCTGACCCAGTTACGGGCATCATCATCGGTCGCATTTAACCAAAACTGGTAAAACTGGTACGGGCTCGTACGTTTTGGATCGAGCCAAACATTGCCTTTTTCTGTTTTGCCGAATTTACCGCCATCAGCTTTTTTAATCAGCGGGCAGGTAAAGGCAAATGCATCTCCCTCGCCTTTTGTCATTCTGCGAATAAGCTCGGTACCTGTTGTAATGTTGCCCCATTGGTCGCTGCCACCAAACTGCAATTTGCAACCAAGATTTTTGTATAGCCAGTAAAAATCGTAGCCCTGCATTAGCTGGTAAGCAAATTCGGTATAGCTAATGCCCGTATCACCCTCAATTCTTTTTTTCACACTATCCTTAGCCATCATGTAGTTAACGGTGAGGTATTTGCCCACATCCCGTAAAAAACCAATGAACGACATCTCCTTAAACCAGAGGTAGTTGTTAACCATAACAGCCGCGTTATCGTTGTTACCGCCGAAGTCGAGAAATTTTGATAGCTGGTTTTGAATGCCTGCAATATTCTTTGCCAATGTAGCTTCATCAAGCAGGTTACGTTCGTCGCTTTTACCGCTGGGATCGCCTACCATACCGGTTGCGCCGCCAACAAGAGCAACAGGTTTATGACCAGCCTTTTGCATGTGCACCAATAGGAGTATTTGCACCAGGCTACCTATATGCAGACTATCTGCAGTGGGGTCGAATCCTACATAACCGGTTGTACTTTCCTTTATTAGCTGCTCTTCTGTCCCGGGTGTAATATCCTGTAGCATTCCCCGCCAGCGTAGCTCTTCGATCAAATTGATATACATAATAATTTAGCCAGAGTTTTGGCATTTACCTTCATAAAATATTTCCGGCATAGTTTTAGCCAAATATTTGTAAACCAGCCTCAGATAGAATTCAATAAGCGCCAAAAATAAAAGAATGCCATTACTGCTTTAAATAAATACTTCTTCATTGGAACAAATTCATTTTATTGAATTCGTATAAAAAACAACCTTTAAGGGTTGCTTTTCGTATTTGTGCAGCGAATACTCAATATAAATAATCTCATTATACCTATGCTACGTTATTTTTTCTTTTTGACTATTCTTGCTGTCACCGCCCACTCTTTTGCCCAGCCATTCAGAAATGAGTGGATAGACTATAACAAGACGTACTATAAGTTTCCTGTTGCTGCCGAAGGTTTGTTCAGAATTTCGAAGGCAACGCTTGCCAATTTAAACATTGGCGAAACAAACGCGGCAGACTTTCAGCTATGGAGAGACGGGAAAGAACAACCCGTATTTACTTCAGAGGCCAGCGGCCCGCTTACAGCAACCGGTTATATTGAATTTTATGGCCGGCCATTAGATGGATCACAGGACACTGAACTGTTCCCCAATCCTAACTTCCATGTTTACAAAGACATAAGCTATTTTTCGGATACCGCCTGGTATTATTTAACCATCGACCCAGGCGTACAGCACCTGCGTTTTCAGAATACAACAAACACTGTTACAACCACAACGCTCGTACCTGATTCGTTTTTTATGCATACCAACAGCATCAATTTCTTCAGGGGTGGTTTCAGTTATAATTACAACTATGGCTATGGCATTGCACCCGAAGCGCTACCTTCTCAAATTGTAGTACGTTCTTCGATTTGGGACCAGGGCGAAGGCTTCGCATCAACCCCCTTTGACGCCAACTATCCGTTAAATATCGCTTTCAATAACCTGCAATCTTTTAAGAATGGCCTTTCTATGAAGGTTTCTTATAGCGTTGTTGGAG
>JBKJNG010000427.1:0-3307 GCA_046596065.1 Phnomibacter sp.
TTTGGTACGAAATACAAATTAATACGCCCGATTACAATGTGTACGGCGTTAGCTTACCAGGTACGCCATCAGTAACTATTGGCTTTAACGACAGTATTGCCTGGGGAATAACCAATGCCAGCCGCGACGTAATGGATTTTTATGAAATGAAGTTTAAGGATAGTACCATGGACGAATACTGGTACGATAGTGCCTGGCAAAAAACTGACTGGCGCAACGAAGTGATCCACATTCGTGACAAGCCCGATTTTGTTGATACGCTGGCCATAACCATTTGGGGGCCGGTAATGTATGATGCTGGCTATGAAAACAATTTTAAAGATGGCAAGTCTTACGCAGTAAAATGGACGGCCCATGAACCATCAGCCGATTTAAAAGTTTCCATATCGTTAAACAAGGCCCGTAACTACAACCAGTTATTAGAAGCGATTAAACCCTATTCTAACCCGGCGCAGAACTTAGTATTTGCCAGCAAGAAAAACAACATTGCACTTTGGCAAGCCGGTTCTTTACCTGCCAAATGGCAATCGCAGGGCGATTTTGTTATGCCCGGTTGGGATAGCGCATTTAAATGGCAGGCTTATATTCCTTTTGAAGATAAACTGCACGAGCTAAACCCTGAGCGGGGTTACGTGAGTAGTGCCAACCAATTACCCGCAGATACTAATTATCCTTATTACCTCGGTGGCAGTTACGATTTGTATCGCTCTATAATTATAAACAGGATGCTAAGCAAACTTGATAGTAGTGTGACTGTTGACAATATGATGAAAATGCAAACAAGCACTTATAATGTCTTTGCTGAATTTGCCAGGCCGGTAATACTAAAATATGTTGATGAATACCGGTTGTCTCACGATGCAAAAACATTGCTTGCAACTTTTAAAGCATGGGATTTAAATGCGGGTGCCCATGAAACGGGTATGACCATTTTTGATAACTGGTGGAATGCTTTTAGAGATACGGTTTGGCAGGATGATATAAAGCCCGGTGCTTCATCAAAAGTGCCAATTCCTGCTGATCAAACACTGCTGGAAGGCATTATAAGAGATAGCACGGCTTACCGGTTTATCGATAATATTTCAACAACCCAAATAGAAACACTGCCGGCATTATTGGCTGAATCTCTTAATAAAGTTGCTAAAAAATTAACCGCAAAGCCCCAGGTTTGGTCCGACTACCAGGCCACACGCTTAACACACCTGCTACAAATTCCGGCCTTTAACGATATGAATTTGCATGTTGGCGGCGGCAATAAAATTATCAATTGTATTAAACAGGACCATGGCCCAAGCTGGCGTATGATTGTGCAGCTTACCGATGAAACGGAAGCCTACGGTGTTTATCCCGGCGGGCAACAGGGTAATCCTGGTAGCAAGTATTATTTGCAATTTGCCGATAAATGGGCCGCGGGAGAATATTATCGTTTATGGATTATGAAATCATCAGAAGCAAATAGCGATAAGGTGAAATGGAAAATGACTTTTAAAAAGGCATAGGTCTTGTGTCCGGTTTAATTTATTGTTGACTTGTATTATTCTTAATCGTATGATATCAAAATTTATAACAGCCTTCTTCCTGGTAATACTACTTTCTTACACAGCTTACCTGTATAGCAGTATAGTACCATGGTGGGGTTTTGCAATCGGCGCTTTCCTGGCAGGAGTACTGGTTCCACAAAAGGCATCGCTAAGTTGGCTAAGCGGTTTCACTGGTTTGTTTTGTTGCTGGGCGGTGCTTGCCTGGTACATGAGTGGTCAAAATAACGATATAATGGCTATTAAAATGGCGCAGGTACTTCCATTAAAAGGCTCATCTCTTCTGCTGATATTAGTAACTGCATTGGTTGGCGCAATAGTGGGTGGTTTTGCTAGTTTATCCGGAGCGTACCTGCGCAAAAAATAGGGCTGCATGTATTCAAGCCAACTCTCACACATTCATCCATTTCTGTTCTAATTTACAATGACTTTACACGCATTTTTCCGGAAATCTTTTCTAAAGAAATCATTAGGTTTTGTAGTTAGCAGCTTGCTGGTTAGCTGCATTATGGCCCAGAATGTTAGTGGCATTATCACAGATCAAAAAGGTCGCACATTGCCTTATTCATCCGTGTATTTAAAAGGAGGAACCAAAGGAACAACTGCTAATAACGAAGGCAAGTTTTTTCTTTCCCTTTCTCCAGGCAATTACACCATTGTTTGCGCCCATGTTGGCTACCAGAAAACCGAGCGCCAAATAATTGTTGAAAGCGCTTTGTTGCAAATAAATTTTACATTGAATGAACAGCTGACTGAACTGAAAGAAGTGATTGTAAAATCCAATGCTGAAGACCCCGCATATGCCATAATAAGAAGTGCCATTAAAGCAAGAAAAGAACATTTAGATGAAATAAACCAATGGCAGGCAACTGTGTACATGAAAGGGCTTATAAGGTCGTATGAAGTGCCCCGAAAAATACTGGGAGTTAAGATAGATCCCAACCGCGATGTGATTGATAGTAACGGTAAAGGCATTCTTTATTTTAGTGAATCACTAACGAGATATTCCCGACGGCTCCCCAACGATTTTAAAGAAGAAGTAGTGTCGGCAAAAGTGAGTGGCATGAGCCAGGGATTTGGGTTTAACAGCCCCCATGATATGGAAGTAAATCTTTATGAAAATAATATTGATCTCGAAGGACTGAATAGTCGTGGGTTTATTTCACCTATTGCATCGAACGCTCTTTATTTCTATCATTATAAATACCTGGGTACTTTTTATGAAGATGGTCAGGAGGTGAACAAGATTAAGGTAATTGCCAAACGAAAATTTGAACCCTGTTTTGCCGGCGGCTATATAAATATTATTGAAGGAAGCTGGCGCATTCATAGTGTTGATTTATTTCTTAGCCGCGAATCGCAAATGGAAGTGGTAGATAGCGTTCGCATTATCCAGCAAATGTTTCCCGTGAAAAATTTTTGGATGCCGCAGCAAACCAATATTGAAGCAAGCTTCAAAGTTTTTGGCTTTAAAGCCGGTGCCAGTTTTGGAGCCGTTTACAGCGACTATGAACTTGATAACATACCGGCTTCGCTGTTTAAAGGAAATGTGGTTAAGATTATTGATACCGCAGCCAATAAAAAATCGGTGCGATACTGGGATAGCATTCGGCCATCACCTTTAACTGCCGAAGAAAGACTCGATTATCTCAAAAAAGATACGCTGGAACAAAAGTTTAAAGAGCCGCATTATCTTGACTCACTGGACAAACGTTCGAATCAGTTAACTCTGATGAAAGTACTGGTAACGGGCAATTCGCAAATTAACC
>JBKJNG010000466.1:0-3320 GCA_046596065.1 Phnomibacter sp.
TTTTAGGGGGTGAATGTATTCGGAGGTTGATATTCGTATTAAAGTTACAGGTTTCTTTATAACATGAAAACCAACTTATAATGAAATAATTTCTCAGACTGTCGGCAACAAGGGACTGTCCGTATCTAAAGGATTTTAAAATAAATAGATAATGATAATATTGACAGCAATTGCGAGAGTTTCGGCAGTTGTGGCATTACTGCAGCTACAGCCGGCAAAATGCTTTTCGCAGGCAAGTAAAAAGCCCGTGGTGGTTAAAGTAAGTTTAGATAAACCGGTGGGCGATATGTACCCTATGTGGGCATGGTTTGGGTACGATGAGCCCAACTATACTTATATGAGAGATGGCAAAAAACTGCTAACTGAATTGGCTACCCTTAGCCCTGTGCCGGTATATGTTCGGGCTCACAGCCTGTTGGTAACAGGCGATGGTGTGGCTGCCCTCAAATGGGGCAGCACCAATGCTTATACAGAGGATGCCACTGGTAATCCCATTTACAGTTGGAACATTATCGACAGCATTTTTGACACTTATATTCAACGCGGCATGAAGCCATTGGCGCAGATTGGATTTATGCCAGAAGCGCTGAGCACTCATCCACAACCTTACAAACATTATTGGAAACCCGGTACACCCTATGGTGAGATTATGACCGGTTGGGCATATCCTCCGAAAGATTACAACAAATGGGGCGAACTGGTTTACCAATGGGTAAAACATAGTGTTGAGCGCTATGGTCAAAAAGAAGTAGAAAGCTGGTATTGGGAAGTTTGGAATGAGCCGAATGGCTACTGGAAAGGCACCATGGAGGAATACATCAAATTATATGACTATGCTGCCGAAGCTGTAAAACGGGCATTGCCAACAGCAAAAATCGGGGGCTTGAATATTGCAGGCACCAAAAGCGAAGATGCCCAAAAATGGATGAATGCTTTTCTCCAGCATTGTATCCGCGGCACTAATTACGTAACGGGTAAAAAAGGTTCTCCATTAGATGCGGTCTTATTTCATGCCAAAGGCAGTCCCAAACTGGTCGACGGAGTGGTACGTATGGATATGTCACCGCAGTTGAAGGATATTTCAACCGGTTTTAAAATCGTTGCTTCCTATCCTGAAACCAAAAACCTTCCGATTATCATCGGCGAATCTGATCCCGAAGGTTGCGCTGCCTGCGGCATGGCTACCAACCCGCAAAATGCCTACCGCAATGGCACTATGTATTCCAGCTACACGGCCGCATCTTTTGCACGTAAATACTTATTGGCCGATAAATATGGCGTGAATTTTCTTGGTGCGGTTTCATGGTCTTTCGAATTTGAAGACCAACCCTGGTTTTATGGTTTCCGTGACCTGGCCACAAATGGGGTGGACAAGCCCATACTAAATGTGTTCCGCATGTTTGGAAAAATGGGAGGTAAAAGGGTAGAAGTGCAAAGCGATCGCATGACTCCGCTGCAAACGATTGTTGATAGCAGCGTAAGAGGGGAACAATCAGAAATTGGTGCATTAGCTTCAATAGATAGGAAAACTGCGGGTATAATGTTATGGAATTATCACGATCTTGATAAACAGGGCGCTGCTGAACCTATACAACTCAGTCTTGTTGGGGTACCAGCCAAGTCAGTAACCTTAACGCATTACACCATCGATAAGGAGCACAGCAATTCATACGAAGTATGGAAAAAGATGGGATCCCCTCAAAATCCTACTACTGAGCAAATAGCCGAATTGGAAAAAGCGGGCCAGCTGGAGACTGTTGGCGATCCAAAAAAATGCCCGGTAAAACAAGGCAATCTCGAAGTGAATATTTTATTGCCCCGGCAGGCTGTATCGTTATTAAAAATTGATTGGTAAATATTGATATTCAATAGCTAGCGTAGATTGTAAAAAAATAGAGTAATTATAAATTAGAATCAAACGAATGATTTAATATTCCTGGTTAGCCCGACTTCCGGTTTGTAAAGGGTGGAGTATTTTAAGTGACTGTTTTGAGTTTCGCAATAAATATTCCTAAAGTCTGATGATCATTTTTGCTAGTGGTATTAGTTAGTGTTTAAGGTTAAGTCTTATTACGAAATGCGTTGGCAATCATAACATTATCTGGACGTAGATTCGCTCTAAAAATATTCAAAGAAACCCGTTGATTGCCCGAAGCTATCAGCGGTTTTTAATCGTCCTCTATAACGCAGTGCCAATAGCACTTAAATATCTATCAGAAAGAATCTTTTGATGATGCATTACATGGCCCACAATAATAAAAGCAATAGCATTTGGCGTGATGGGATGGTTGCTTGCAATGCCCTGCCGGAACAATTTTTTGTCGCTGATATGTTTGTAAAGCATCAAAGTGGTTTTTCGAACCAGTAGTAGTTCTTCAATAAGGTCATCTAAAGTACGGTCTGATGCGGTTGCATTATCCGCATAAATATTTTCGTCAAAACCGGGTAATGCCTGCTCTTCACCACGTGAAATACACATAGCACGATAAGCAAATACTCTTTCAGTATCAATTACATGCTGCAACAATTGTGCAACTGTCCATTTACCCGGCCCATAAGCATAGTGTAATTTTTCTGCTGGTAAAGCAGAGAGAAATTGTTGAAGCGGGGCTAAAGAATTATTAAGTACTTCTTTAGCATCATCGCCGGGCGGATAATCAATATATCGCTGGAAAAATGTTCCGTATTCGGTGAATTCTGGTCTTGGCATGGCGTAAAAATTAAGATTGAAAATAAGCCAATCGATGCCTTTTGCATAACACCTGCAGTTTTTTTTTAATTCACTTTACAATAAACCGCTTGAAGTTTGAGAGTTATTTTAATGCCTGGTTTTTAGCAGCCATCATTTCATCCGCCTTTATTACCGCCTGGTATGCATTTACGATACCACCGGTTTTACAAAGTTTGCCAAAATTTATTTTTTGTTTTTTATCACCGCCTGGCAAAAGATAGTATTCATCTTTCATGCTGTTATCAACTGATGATTCAATAGCTTCCTTTACTTCAACGGCAGATAGCATGGGGTAGTAGCTGCGGATAAGCGCTGCAATACCTGATACTACTGGTGCGGCCATGCTGGTTCCCTGTAAAAAAGAATAACCGTTACCGGGAGGAACACAGGAATAAATTTTTACACCAGGTGCCATTACATCCACGGTTGTGGCGCCATAGTTTGAAAATTCGGCCACAAGCCCGCATTTAATACTGCTATCACCACTGGCACCAACAGTAATTACATTAGGTGCAATAGTGGCATCGTTAAATTTAGCTGAGGGGTAATTTTCCTGGAGATCAAGATTTTCTGATTCGTTACCAGCCGC
>JBKJNG010000497.1:0-6635 GCA_046596065.1 Phnomibacter sp.
TATCCATACCGGAAAAATTGCATTGCAGGTGCATGGTGGTGGAAAAGCTTTGGCTGCTTACCGGAATATCAAGATAATCAGGCTATAGATTATTAGAATTTTATCCCTGCTTAATTACTTCGTTTAGTCTACCAGAGCAGTATTACGGAAACTGCTTGAGACTCATTAACAATTAATTCTTTTTTCCCTTCGTTTTGGTACTATTGATAAACTTTATCACTTCATCGGGATAAATGCCAATATAGTGGGACCGCAATAACGATGCTTGCGGCTTATGTTCCCCTTCCATGTAAACAGAAACTGATTAATTAATAGGACATTTTGCAGTTTTTTTTACCGATCGGTGTCCATTAATACAATATAGTAAGCACCACGATTAACAAAGTCCCAGTTATTCAGCCGGCAGTGCCGCTTTAAGTATAAATCAAACAGTGCTTTTTTTCCTGCTTCCGTTGTATGCTTGTTTTTCGCCTGGTAGTCCATAATACTTGCAGCGCTCATCCTGATTTCATAATAATCACTCTCCAATAAAGTTTCAATCTCATTAAGTGGCATTTGCAGAAACGCCTCAGCCGTTTTAAAAATATCGCCAAACTTTACGCCAAACGCTATGGTTACACCATCATCGCCTTTAAAATATTTTTCAACTTTGTGTAGTTCTTTTTCAGTCGTAAGCAGTGATAGCGCCTCAATAAATTACTTTGCGGTTTGAGGTGTTTTGATACTGGGATCGTTGGTTTTTTTTGCTGGCATTTTTTGGATTGCATTTGATAGTGCTACAATTAAGACTAATTTAAAAATAGCAGAAAATTTTGTAGTGCATTTCACTGCTTTTTTTGAACCAGGATTGAAGCACGATATGCCTCCAAAAAACTATAAGACGCTGTTTACAATTCATTTACAGGTTTTTCCCATGCGTCTTTTTGACTGCAACTTAGTTGGATTTTAGGCCGTAGTACCTATGGTTATGGCTGCGGCCTCACCCCTTCCCTCTCCACGGGATGGAGAGGGTGAACAAAATACTTCGCCTCGTTTCGCTAAAAAATACCCAATGGGTAATTCCAGTAATAAAAAAATTTAACAGCTTCTAAGAAATCAGCGTACTTAAGCAAATCAATAGTACAACGCAAATATTCATTAGATTTAATAATTAAAAATCCATGTTATGAAGTATGTGTATGTATTAATTATCACACTTATTAGTGCTCAACAACTAAGTGCCCAAATACCACCTGCGGAATTACAAATTAAAACGGCTTTGCTATCGGCACCGGAAGCTATGCAGGCAGGTGCGATGGTGTATGGCTACAATTCCAATGGAAAATTAGTTGTACTCAGGAAGGGTACCAATGAAATGATATGCCTGGCTGACGATCCAAAACAAAAAGATATAAGTGTAGCTTGTTACCATAAAGACCTGGAACCATTTATGGCAAGAGGCAGGGCGTTAAAAGCCGCTGGAAAAACTTACAAGCAAATATTTGACATTCGCGAAGCGGAAGCAAAATCGGGGAAATTAAAGATGCCAAAGCATGCTTCCAATTTGCAGGTTTTCACTGCCTCTGCTGAAGCATACAATGCTCAAACCGGTGAAGTAACTAAAGGTAGTTTACGGTCCGTGGTTTACATTCCGTGGGCGACATCAGCCAGTACGGGCCTCCCGATAAAACCCGACATGCCCGGCATGCCCTGGATAATGGATCCGGGAACACACCGTGCCCATATTATGATCACTCCTCCCGAGAAAGATTAAATTTCGCTTGAACGCACGAGTAGGTTGTAATTGCACTTTACTAATTGCATCAATTATGCAACCTGTGTAAGTTGTTGACCCAACTGCTGATAAAGGTGCAGGAAGTCATAATTATTCCAGGCTTCTGCAATTTTATCATCTGTCACTTTTACCATACACATACATGAGAACGTAACTTGTTTACCTGATGCTGTGTGCGTAGCCGATACCGTTGTTCCCGCAGATTCAATATCATCCTGGCAAATAACATCGTCCGCCTCTATTTTAACATCATGAAACTGGCTTCTGAAATCTCTGAAAAAGCGTTTAAACCCTTCTGCGCCTTGGGTTAATCATCAGCTATAATTCCTTTTGCATTTGAGTCGTGCGTCATTAATTTATCAACGGCATTTTCATCGTCTTTGTTCCAAACTTCATCGAACCATTTGTAAAGTAAAGTTGATTATGGATTGCCCATAAAATAGCATTAAGGATGATTAAAGAAAAATGGCTTTTGTTCCGCATTACAAAATAGAAATTAAGTACGGTTTACGCAAGCTCCCGGAACAATAACAAAGATGCGACACATACAAACTTCTTTTCCAAAAGGCAAAAAACATAAAAAAGTAATGTATGAAATTTCATACACCACTTTACTTCACTTCCTATCAATCAATCAACCACAGAACTCCTTACCTCACGCAGTCTAAAAGTGCGGATATTTTTTGCCACACAGAAACAGAATTAAGTCTCTGGGTTCTCCTTTTTCTCTGTGGCTCTCCGTGTTCTGTATTTTTCGGGTTTGGCACATCCTGTCTAAGCTGCGCTCTGCGAGCAGTATAAAAGAGATCGATTTAAACGAATTTTCTGCTAGTTGAATTTGCAAAGTATTTTATTTTTCAGCCTACGGGGTAAGGAGTTCTGACCCTATTGATTACTTTTCTTTCGCTTTGCATCCAGTGCTTTTTGTGCTTCAGCAATAATATCCACGAGTTCGCTTTCGTCCATATCCGCATCAAGGCTATCAGCAGTAAATTTTATTTCTTTTGCTTCGGGATTTTCAGCCGCTTCTTTTGCTTTGCGTTTAAAATAACCCCTGAAAAACACATTGCCATGCAGGGCTTTCATATTCTCGCTAAAACCATAGGCAGCTTCATTAATAGTAAGCATGGCTTTGTTAGCAGTACCTACCACCCTTTCAATACGATTGGATAATGTATCGGTGTAAACAAGGCTGCCAATACTTCCTCTCCCGGCTTTAACATGTTCACTAATACCGGCTAAAGAACTGGTTAAACGTTCTGCGTTCGCAGCCGTTCCTTCAAGACTTTTCGAGAGGTCGTCGGTGTACAATAATTTGCTGATAGTGCCATCGCCTTTTCTTATCTGCACAGCCATACCTGCCAATTCCCCGGTAATAATTTCGGCATTATTTGCTACATGGGTAAACTTCGCTATAAGCTTATCAAAATCAAACGGATCAGCCGTCATAATGCGTGAGCCATCGGTCAATAATTTTTGTTCGGTAGCAGACCCTGAAATAATGGTAACGAGTTTATCACCCATCAATCCATCTGAACCAATGGTAGCTTTTGCATCGGCTTTTAAGAAAGGTTTCACATTGGCTTTCATGCGCATATCCAC
Organism: Phnomibacter sp.; assembly: GCA_046596065.1. Classification (GTDB taxonomy): domain Bacteria; phylum Bacteroidota; class Bacteroidia; order Chitinophagales; family Chitinophagaceae; genus Phnomibacter. Next base: position 3,377 of record JBKJNG010000497.1, read on the forward strand.
TCTCACAATCGTATCAGATGTCAGGCTTATTTCTTCTACCGTACCTACAATAATACCCGCAAATTGAATGTTGTTACCAACAGCAAGTCCTCCAACATTTTTGAAAGTTCCATAGATGCTGAAAGTATCGCTGAACATATTTTTCTTACTTCCAATAATAAAAATGCCCGCTAGAAAAAGCAGGATGCCGGCAATAGTAAAAATGCCTATTTTAATTTTTTGACCCGTACTCGTTTTCATATTTTTTTATTTAAAAAAAGAGCGAACCAGTTCATTGGCATCGTTCTCAAGTGCTTCATATTTTCCTTCGGCTATAAACACGCCATCGTTCATTACTAAAACCCGATCGGATGTTATTTTAGCGCAGGCCATATCGTGTGTAATAATGATGGATGATGTTTGATATTTTTTTTGCATTTGCAGGATCAGCTCACTTATTTCACGGGAAGTAATAGGATCGAGACCAGTGGTCGGTTCGTCGTACAACATGATCTCGGGTTTAAGAATAAGTGTTCTTGCCAGGCCTACGCGTTTGCGCATACCACCCGATAAATCAGAGGGCATTTTATCAATAGCATCCAGCAAACCCACCCCTTCCAGCACTTCTTCAATGCGCTGCTGTATTTCTGCTTTGTCTTTTAATTTCAATACACGTGTTAGTGGAAATTCAAGATTTTGCTTTACCGTCATGGAATCGTATAACGCACCGCTCTGAAAAAGGAAACCAATTTTCATGCGCATTTTTTTCCATTCCTCTTCCGACAAATCTTTCACTTCTTCCCCAAACACTTTCAGACTACCCGAGTCCTGCGTTAACAAGCCTACAATGCATTTTACAGCTACCGATTTTCCCTGCCCCGATCTTCCTAAAACAACAAGATTTTCTCCTTTAGAAAGTTCCATGCTGATATCAGAAAGCACTTCGTTTGTTCCAAACGATTTCTTTATGTGTTGCATGGAAACAACCATTTCCTGCCCATTGGATCTTTTATTTGCAAGCGGCCTTTCTATTGTATTAATTGCTGTTTCCATTGTTAATTAGTTGTACGCAAATACCGAGGTTAGCTGAACTGCAATAGCATCCAGTACAATTATCCAGAGTGAAGCGGCTACAACCGCTGAATTTGCGGCGATGCCAACGCTTTCGGTACCGCGATCGGAATTATAACCTTTAAAGCAACCCACGAAACCTATAGCAAAACCAAAGAAGATCGATTTTATAAATGCTGGTACCAGGTCAGAAAATCCAAGAGCTGAAAAAGCTTTATTGAAGTAGAGTGTGAAGTTCATGTGATTGTTGATATTAGAAGCTGCAAAGCCGCCGGTAATTGCCAGTGCATCGGCCATTAGCGTAAGCAGCGGTATCATTAACACACAGGCAAGTACACGGGTAACTACCAGGTATTGAATGGGATTTGCCCCCGATACTTCCATGGCATCAATTTGCTCGCTTACTTTCATGCTGCCCAATTCGGCACCAATGCTGGAAGCTATTTTACCTGCACAAATAAGCGCAATAATCACCGGGCCAATTTCGCGTATAATCGAAATGGCTACCATGCTTGGCACAAAACTTACCGCTCCAAAATCCCGCATCGTAGGTTCTGATTGCAGGGTAAGTACAAAGCCAAGAATAAACCCGGTAATGCCAACGAGCGAAAAGGATTTATTTCCAATGATAAAACACTGGCGCAGAAACTCGTTCCACTCAAAACCGGTTCGGAAGATATTACGGAAGAATGCCCCCATAAAAACAACCTGATCGCCGGCTGCAGCGAACTGTTTGGTAAAAAAAGAAGGAGCAGTTTTAGTCATTAAACATTATAGCGTTTCTGAAAGCGGGTTGCTTACAGCATACTTTATGTCACGATCTTAAAAAACCGTGCCCAATCTTTTATCATTTGCGAATAATAATAAACAATAACCTTTCATGTGGGTTTGAATAAGAAAATTGTGACAACAACGTGGAGCTATTGGTTCGGTCACATCATAAAAAAGAAAAAATTGTTTCCCGAGTTTTCTGTAGCAATTAGAACAAACAACTAATTAAAAATTCAGCAGGTAATCCTGGTTATTATTGGATGAAGTTAGTTTAACATCCACCTTTCCATTGGCAACATAAATTCCATAAGCCAATAAATCATGATCGTTTTCACGGATAGCCCATTGTGCGAGCGGATTGTTTCTTACCATTAATTGATACCTTCTGCCACTGTAAATTCATCAGGGATATCGTTTATAAATACATAAAACAATTCAATCTATTTCTACAGCAGAATTAATTTTGGTACATATGTGTTTAACACAGGTAGTATTTTTAAACGCATTTTCAAGAACGATATCCTGGCACTGACCACTAACTCAAATATATACGTGGAAATTCGCACTTACAAAACCCTGTTTCCGAATATGAATCTACGCCCGGATATTTCCTTTAGTCATTAAACACAATAAAAAAAGCGACAACATGACAAATCATGAATCACTTTTTACTTTATAAACCCTTTATACTTTACACCTAACCTTAATCTTCTTCTACCTTCTCCGAAACAGTTTGTTTCGATTCTATCATTAACGATTGTTGCAAGCGGATAGCTACCGGTTCCTGCCTGATTGCTGGCGACCATTTTGGCAATGCTTCAAAACGTTCAATGATTAAATTATTCATTTCGTTACTTGCATTGTCAGCCACTTTCACATTCACAAGATTTCCTGCTTTATCAATCACAAAATCTACCTGCACAAAAATTCTTTTTTTAGATGGCAGTAAATAATCTGATAATTCTGATTGTAGTTTATCAATAAAAATCTGAAAGGCCGGATTGCCACCGGGGAATGCCGCTACTTTATAAACCGATGGAAAAAAATCTTTGTCGGTCAGGCTTTCAACTTTAGTTGCCTTGTTGCGTGGCGCTGCATTTTCAACAAATTTCATTTCTTCGTTTTTAGGAACGGTATAGTAAAAGTCTTCAGCAATAAAATAACTGCCAGCTTTATTTACCAGGATGGTAGGCAATTGTTTTTTCTCTTCAAAATAATAATACACGCTCATAAGGCTGTTCACCATAGGTTGATAATCGGGCCTCAGCTGCAGAAATTTTTCCATCATTTCCTGGTTCTTCTTCTTCTTAAATTTTACCGGGAAAACATGAACGGGAATAAAATCCTGTCCGGCATTGCGGGTATTGGCGGCAAGGACGTATAACTCTTCAATAGGCGCATCGGTAAGCGGGATACAACCAACGGTAACGCAACTGCC
>JBKJNG010000570.1:0-2947 GCA_046596065.1 Phnomibacter sp.
ATTTGTAACGCTTTGGTCACCAGGCACCCTGTATTTCTATCACAAAAATTAATTGGCGATCAAACTGCAACTATGGTTTTATACTGCCCGCAAATATCACCACGTATTGCCTACATGGCTAGCTGGCTGGGTAACTACCTTTTTGCCAGCCCGTTAAACATCGTTACAAATCCACTCACAGTGCCTGAGGGCTCCTACACTCTAAATTATTCCGACCAATTATTAAGCATTCCAAACTACCAGGTGCTGCCGCATGGTTTGCTGGAACAAGCAGAGATAAGAGATCAAAAAATTATACCCAGTGAGATAAATGGGTTGCCCGTTTTCTTTATAAACAATGGCCAGCATTCATTTGACCTGTTGGCAGCAATTTTTTATTTGATAACCCGCTATGAAGAATACCTCCCGCATGAAAAGGACATGTATGGGCGCTATGCACATTTCAATAGCATTGCCTTTAAACAAGGGTTTTTAAACCTGCCGCTGGTTGATGAATGGATGCTGGATTTAAAACAAAAACTGCAAAAGTCATTCCCGGAAATACAATTTGCCGAAAGATCATTTATCTATTTACCAACGTTTGATGTAGATATTGCCTGGAGTTACCTACATAAAGGCCTATTGATAAATACGGCGGGGTTACTAAAAAATCTTGTGCAAAGGCAATGGACTTTTTTGGGAGATAGATTGCAAACAATGTTTGGTTTAAAGCCCGATCCATTTGCTGTTTTCCCCGATCTTGTCGTATTACACAACCAGTATAATTTACAACCAGTTTTCTTTTTTCTGCTGGCTGAAAAGAGAATTGGTTACGATAAAAACATTGCCCCGAAAAACACGGCATTTCAATCGCTTATCCGGCAACTTTCTATCCGGTATAAAACCGGTATTCACTTAAGCTGGCAGGCATCGCAACAACCATCGGTTATGCAACTGGAAAAACAGTTGCTTGAAAGCATTTGCGGAAAACAAATAACCGCCAACCGGATGCATTACATCAACTTTCATTTACCGCAAACTTTCGAACAGCTGGAAGCCTTGGATATTTACCAGGAATACAGTATGGGTTATGGGAGTATTAATGGTTTCAGGGCTTCAACCTGTACGCCGTACCAATGGTATAACCTGGCGAAAGAAGCCGAAACAATCCTGACAATTTTTCCGTACGCTTACATGGAAGCCAATTCCATTTTCGAACAAAAAGACGATCCGGAAACTGCTTTAAAAGAGCTGCAGCATTACCATGATATTGTTTTAAAAGCGAAGGGTACATTAATCACCATCTTTCACAACCACTTAATCGGGCGCAGCGCCGAAGGCCGCAAATGGTGGCAGGTGTACGAACGGTTTGTTGCTAATAATTTTAAGCAGCAACCGTAGCCATGTCGCTTTAATCCATCTTCCGAAGCTTTTCCCTGCTTTTTCATTCGCTTTCCGTTTTGGCGCTATCCTAAAAAGAAGCCGACATTTGCCACCTCATGACAGAGAAAAGAAAGATCATCAACGATCCTGTTTACGGCTTTATCACGCTTGATCATCCACTGGTTTTAAAGGTGGTTGCACACCCCTTTTACCAACGGTTACGACGCATCCATCAAATGGCGTTGGCAAGTCTTGTGTATCCGGGTGCTGTTCATACAAGATTGCATCATAGCCTTGGTGCTTACCATTTAATGTGCCTGGCACTGGATGAACTGAAGCGCAAAAAAGTTGACATCCGCCCGGCGGAAGAATTGGGTGCAAAAGTCGCCATCCTGCTGCACGATGCGGGTCATGGCCCATACAGTCATGCGCTGGAAGGTTTACTGGTGCCGGATGTTCATCACGAGACCATGAGCCTCCGTATTATGGAACATTTGAACAAACAATGGCCCGGAGAATTGAACGAAGCCATTGACATTTTTACAAATAATCATCCCAAAAAGTTTTTACATCAACTCGTTAGCGGGCAGTTGGACGTTGACCGTATGGATTACCTGAGCCGCGATAGTTTCTTCACTGGTGTTAGCGAAGGCGTTATTGGTTACGATCGCATTATAAAAATGCTAACGGTTCATAAAGGCGAATTGATGGTGGAAGAAAAAGCCATTTATTCCATAGAGAAATTTTTGATGGCAAGAAGATTAATGTACTGGCAGGCTTACCTGCATAAAACGGTACTTGTAGCCGAACAAATGCTGGTGCGAATTATTAAACGGGCAAGAGCCATTGATGCAGCCTGCCAAGCCACCCTACAGTTTTTTTTAAACAGGGAAAAAGAAGATGGCATTGATGCTATTGAATTGCTGAATAAATTTTGCTCGCTGGATGATGAAGATGTAATGATGGCCATCAAAATCTGGCAACATCATGACGATGTTGTATTATCAACTTTATGCAAATGCATCCTTGACCGGGCATTGCTTAAAATCAGGCTGCAGACAAACCCTTTTGATGCGGAACAAATAGCAACAAAAAAAGAAAGTATTCAGCGGCAATTACATCTTACTGAAGAAGAAACCGGTTATCTCGTGTTTACCGGCATTGCACAAAACACGATCTATAATCCCAAGGACGAACGGATAAATATTTTATTTAAAGATGGTACTGTAAAAGACATTTCCGAAGTTGACAATCCCATCATTCAGCAAAGCATGACTGCCACTGTTGGCAAACATTATATTTGCTGGCTCCGGATAGAGTAGTAAACATGAGGAATTGGACTGGCAGGAATTTACATACAGCATTGAAAAACGAATCGTTTTTCCTTACTACCTTATCAACCAGTTAACTTGCCATAGCCTTTGTAAAAAGATCAACTAATTAACTAAACACATGACATTTACAGCAGAACAAATAGCCATGATGACCGGCGGAAAAGTGGAAGGTAATCCCAAAGCAGCCGTTGGTTCTTTTGGAAAAATTGAAGAAGCAGTAGCCGGTCAGCTTGCCTTTTTAGCAAATCCCA
>JBKJNG010000298.1:0-10184 GCA_046596065.1 Phnomibacter sp.
GCGCCATTGATGAAAATCCCCGACTTGGAAGAGACTGATATTATCCTGCTGGAGAGTGAAATGGATAAGATGGATGAAGTTTTGCCACCCATGAAAAACTTTATTTTACCGGGCGGACTTATTGCTGCATCACAGGCGCATGTATGCCGTTGTGTATGCCGGCGTGCAGAACGGCTCTGCGTTAATTTACAGGAACACGAAACCTTTGTTGATCCGCTTGTGATTAAATATTTGAACCGTTTAAGTGATTATTTATTTGTGCTTTCCCGGTACACCGCTCATTTAGCCGGTGCCGTAGAAATTACCTGGAAGCCAAGGCTAAAGGCGTAGGTAAGATGGTTTTCTTCCTGGTGTCAATTTCACTTGAAGGAAAGAGCTACAAAATAACAAAAAGATTTCTAACAAAAAGGTTAGGTCTTTATTTCGGCGGTTGTAGATATGCAATGCTTGCGGCTCTACAACCGCTAATATTACCATTTTCATTTCAGGCGCTGTACCCTATATTTGCCGCTCATTTTAAAGGTGTCATGGCTAAAAAATATACCAAAGAGACTTATTTATACTGGTACGAATTGATGGTCCTCATCCGCCAGTTTGAACTGAAGGCAGAAGAAATGTATAAGATGGCTGGTAAGATCCGCGGATTTTTCCACGCTTATATTGGACAGGAAGCTATTGCCGCAGGTTGCATGACCGCTACCAAAGCTGAAGATGCTTTTATTACTGGTTATCGTGATCATGGCCTGGCGATTGCCAAAGGTGTTTCACCGCAAAGCTGCATGGCTGAATTGTATGGCAAAGCTACCGGTACCGCTAAAGGCAAAGGCGGATCAATGCACTTCTTCAGTAAAGAAAACCGTTTTTTTGGTGGTCATGGTATTGTGGGTGCGCAAATAGGAACGGGCGCTGGTATTGCTTTTGCCGAGCAATACAAAGGCAACGATACCGTAAGTCTTACCTTTTTTGGTGATGGCGCAGCCCGCCAGGGTATGCTGCACGAAACCTTTAACCTTGCTATGCTTTGGAAATTGCCCGTAATTTTTATTTGCGAGAATAACAATTACGCTATGGGTACTTCAGTAGAACGTACGAGTAATGTGCGGGATATTTATACACTGGCCGATGCCTATGATATGCCGGGTGATGCGGTTGATGGAATGAGTCCTGAAGCGGTGCATGAAGCAATTGAAAGAGCCGTAAAGCGTGCCCGCGAAGGTGGCGGACCAACCTTGCTCGAAATGAAAACTTACCGGTATAAAGGTCACTCAATCAGTGATCCGCAGAAATACCGCACCAAGGAAGAAGTAGACGAATACAAATCGAAAGATCCTATCGAAGATATACTTGCAACTATCAAAGCCGAGAATATTGCTTCGCAGGAAGAAATAGATGCCATTAATACGAGGGTAGATGCCCTGGTGGAAGATAGCGTTCGCTTTGCTGAAGAAAGCCCGTGGCCAGATGACAGCGAAGTGCTGAAAGATGTGTACGATGTAGATGATCCATCTTTATTCGTAATGGACTAATTATTGCCAAACATTGCAATCCATATTTAAAAAAGCTAAATGAAAATCAGGCCAACCGCATTTGCAACAGGCCTCTCAAAAAGAAAAAATGAGCGAGATAAAAAAAGTAAAGCCTGAAGAGATACAGGAAGTAGATGATAGTACAAGATTTGTGAACAAGGCGAAAGGCTTTTGGGAAAAATCGAGCCGCCCTGTTATTTATATCGCAGGAGCTATTATCCTGTTGATTGGTGGTTATTATGGCTACCAAAATTTTTATGCAAAACCAGAGCAACAAAAGGCTGCCGATGCAGTTTGGCATGCGCAGCAGTATTATGAAGCCGACAGCATTAAGCTTGCATTAAATGGTGATGGACAATTTCCGGGTTTTGAGAAAGTAGCTAAAACTTACGGTAGTACCAAAGCTGGCAATCTTGCAAAGTTTTATGCAGGTGTTTGCTACCTCAAATTAAACGACTTCAGCAAAGCGGTTACTTACCTGAAAGATTTTTCAACCGATGCCAAAGAAATTCAGACCATTGCGTATGCCCGTTTAGCCGATGCTTACAGTGAATTGAATAAAAACCAGGAAGCGGTAGATTTTTACGCAAAAGCTGGTCATTACTATCCTGAACAGGAAAGCCTGAGTGCTGAAAATTTATTCCGTGCGGGTTTGAAAAGTGAAATACTTGGCAAGAACGATGATGCCATTAAATACTACAAAGAGATCAAAGAAAAATACAGCCGTACAGATCGAGGTTACCAGGTTGATAAATACCTGGCAAGATTAGGTGTTGTAGAATAAGCACTGTTTCAAACCAATAATTATAATTGAAAGCGGTTCTTGTACAAGACCGCTTTTTTTATTTGAAGTATTTCGTTTGAAATTTGCCGGTTTTATTTTTCAATAATTTGAAGCACCCCGCTACTCACATTTTCACATTTTCCTATTTTCACATTCACATCACCCTATCACCTTCAACCAGACCTCGCCACACACCATTGACCACTCACCAAATTACATTGTATTATGGCATCCACAGGTAACGAGCAACTCATGGAAAACGGCAGTGACTTACTCGCTGGCGTTGAGGAAATTGTAATTATTAAAACGGAATGGAATGCTCCGATAGTTGACGAACTCGAAGCAGGTTGCAAACGCATTCTTGAAGCTGCCGGTGTCGAAAATATAACGGTGCTGGTAGTACCCGGAGCCGTTGAAATTCCATTTGCTATTAATGCCTATGTAAACAGGGCTGCATACGAAGCCGAAGCCTTTATTGCATTGGGTTGTATTATTAAAGGCGATACGCCGCATTTTGAGTATGTGTGCCAAAGTGTAACGCAGGGCATCACTATTCTGAATACCCAATTAGATGCACCTGTAATTTTTGGTGTACTTACAGTAAACACGGAAGAACAGGCGAAAGAAAGAATAGGTGGTATACATGGCCACAAGGGTGAAGAAGCTGCCATGACGGCTTTAAAAATGATTGCCCTTTGCAGGGCATTGGATGTTTCTGGTGAAGCCGAAGAAGAGGCAGAAACCGAATTTTAATGATAAGCAATTCAACACTTTGGCGCAATGAATGAAAATACAATTACTGATAGTAAGGCAAACCCAAAAACAGGGCTGCAAAACGTATCGATGTTTGTGCCTTGCTTTGTAGACCAGTTGTATCCCGATGTTGCTTTTAACATGGTAAAAGTGTTGGAAAAAGCAGGATGCACAGTAGATTATAATATTAATCAAACCTGTTGTGGTCAACCTGCCTTTAACGCTGGTTTTTGGGAAGATGCCAAGGAGGTTTGTGGTAAGTTTTTAAAAGACTTTAGTGGCAGCGAATACGTTGTTGCTCCAAGTGCAAGCTGCGTTGGATTCGTGAAAAATTACTACGGAAAATTATTTGGTGATTCATCTCAGCATAACGATCTGAAAAAATTACAGGAACGCATTTTTGAGTTCAGCGCTTTTATGATTCACGTATTGAAGGTGGATGATGTTGGTGCATCGTTAAACGGACTTGCAACGTACCATGATAGTTGTGCCGGCCTGCGTGAATGTGGCATTAAGCAGGAGCCAAGACAATTGCTTGCCAAAGTAAAAGGCCTGCAATTAATTGAGATGAATGATGTAGAAACCTGTTGCGGTTTCGGTGGCACATTCGCCGTAAAATTTGAGTCCATAAGTGCTGCTATGGCCGATCAGAAAATTACGAATGCCGCAGCCACCAACGCACAGTATTTAATTAGTACCGATATGAGCTGCCTGATGCACATTGATGGTTATGCAAAGCATAAAAACTACCAAATAAAAAGCATGCATTTAGCTGATGTGCTGGCAAGCGGATGGTGATCGCAGGATTTTTTGATGACGATCTCTTATGTCTGATTTGTTTTTATCGAAAATTCAATAGAATTCTTAATGGCTTATTGCACAGATTTTTTTTCATTGAACTGGTATTTTAGTTGAGTATTGAGCGTTGAGAATTGAGTATCGAATTTTTTAAACTCCCCTTGGGTTGGGGGCAAAACAAAGGAGCACATTGCTGCACTCCCTGTTAATCACCATCAAACCTAACAGTTTCCTGCCAGTTATTTATTTAGGCATTACTACATGGTCAATTACATGTATCACGCCATTGCTTTGATAAACGTCTTTTATGGTTATTGAAGCCATTCCGCCTTTCTCATCCCAAACCATAATTGTATTTCCTTTTTTAGTGAAATACAGATTGTCACCTTGCACTGTTTTCAGTGTTGCTTTTCCATTGTCTTTTGTAATCAGAGCCATTAACGCTTTTGCATCGTATTTGCCTGCTACTACATGGTAAGTAAGCACACTTGCCAGCATGGCTTTATTCTCTTCTTTCAATAAGGTTGGCACAGTGCCTGCTGGTAACATATCAAATGCTGCATTGGTTGGTGCAAATACAGTAAATGGTCCTGCGCTTTGTAATGTTTCTACCAGGCCTGCTGCTTTAACTGCTGCAACAAGTGTGGTGTGGTCTTTAGAGTTAACTGCATTCTCAATAATGTTTTTGTTTGGATACATCGCTGCACCACCAACTTCAACTGTTTTTTGTGCAAATGATGCTGCACTAATCATAACCGATGCGAAAAAAAGTGTAACTAATTTCAATGTTTTCATAAAGTAATTTTTGAATTGCTTGTCTGTGTTTTTTTATTTTAATGTGTCAGGTGTTTCATGAAACCAACGCTTACAGTTACGCTGCACGATAACTATTTGGATTGCTGAAGGATTTATTTTTTTACGTATTTAAATATGTTTAACAATTGACAGAGTGGCTATATTCGTGTAGCAGTAATGGTGTTTAAGCACTCATAAAATTTATTGCTTTTTCATTAAACATAAATATCCATTATGGCTCATTGGTTAATAAAATCGGAACCGTTTAAATACAGTTGGGACCAGTTTGTAAAAGACAAGCAAACCTTTTGGGATGGTGTGCGCAACTATGCGGCACGTAATAATCTAAGGACGATGAAAAAGGGTGACGAAGTGTTTTTTTATCATATTAACGAGGGGCTGGAGATAGTGGGTATAGCTAAAGTTGCTAAGGAAGCCTACCAGGATCCCACTACTGAAGATCCTAATTGGGTAGTAGTGGATTTTAAACCAGTGAAAGCATTAAAGAAACCAGTTTCATTGATAACTATTAAAGCTGATAAACGTTTGCAGGAGATGCAGCTGGTTCGCTTGGGAAGATTATCAGTATCAGCTGTTACAGATGATGAATGGGGAATAATAATGGAACTGGGAAAGATGAAATAAATATTAGCCGCAATAGAATTCAAGAGGCATTAAGCATCAGGCTTAATGCCTCTTTTTATTTGAAAAGAATCAAACAGTAAGCACAGGTTTTTAACACAAATAATTTGGGTTACTTGTTTATGGATTTTTGTATCATATAGCATCTTTAGAATGCTGAGCATGCAGGCGTTTTTAAGGATACATGCAGCAGGCATGCCTGTATGCTAAGCCATATTTTCAACGTCTTTTAATTGCATTTTTCATTTTAACTTTTGTCGTTGTACCGGCAGGAATAATATTCCGCTGCTTAAGGTTTGCCATACAAACCTGTCAAAATTTTTTCATTTAAACTATCAAAATTAAATACACATGAAACTAAAATATTTCGTGCTGCACCTGCTATGCATTGCCTTCATTTCATGCGGCAGAAGTACAACCGATTCAGCCACCACCAACACTGCAGATCTAATCTTAAGTACGATATCTGAAAAGAAGGAAGAGTCGGCTTTGAAAAGAAAGGAAATAGCCGAAGCAGATAAGGCAGTACGAGGCGATTTAACTGCTGCCGATACTACCAGTGAACTGGTTTTTCAACAGGCTGCACCAATAATAGATTTTGATAAACAAATTATTAAAATGGCAGGTATTGAAGCGGAGTGTAAAGACTATGATTTGTTTAACGGCAAATTACATGCACTGGTAAAACAACATGGTGGCTGGATTGCTGCAGAAAATGAAAGCTGGCAAAATAACAGCATAAATAATTCAATGTCCATTAAAGTGCCCGTTGCACAATTTGAAGATTTGGTTAATGGCATGGGAAATATTGGTGGTAAGATCATAAGTAAATCGATAACAACACAGGATGTAACCGGCGACGTAGTGGATGCAGAAGGACGGGTGAAAGTGAAAAAAGTAATGCGGGATAAGTATGTTGCCATGCTGGAAGCTGCGAAAAAAATGCAGGATGTACTGGCAGTGCAAGAAAAAATTGATGAGATGCACGAAGAGATAGAAATGAATGCTACCAGGGCGCAGTCATTAAAGCACCAGGCTGCATACAGTACCATCAACATACATTATTACCAACCTGTTGAAGGCGCAGTTGGTGTTGATGAAACACCCGGTATTGGTACACGTATTTTGACCGCTGCAACCACTGGTGCCGCATGGCTTGGAGATTTATTGGTAGGTATTATCAGCGCCTGGCCACTGGTGCTGGCAACGCTTTTGCTGTTTTATTTCATCAGGAGGAAAATAGTGCAGCCAAATGTGGTAAAAACGAAAGAAGAGCAGCCATAATTGTGGAAGAAGCAGCAGTTTTAATTAGCGGCTGGTTCTTAATTTTATAGGATGACAGCAAAGAAGAAATTAGTGGTATTAACCGGTGCAGGAATTAGTGCAGAAAGTGGTTTGAAAACTTTTCGTGATAGTGATGGTTTATGGAATGGTTATAACATTGAAGATGTAGCCACGCCACGTGCGTGGCGTAAAGATCCTAAGCTGGTGCTGGAATTTTATAATATGCGGAGGGCTGATGTTGCAAAAGCAAACCCCAATGCTGCTCATTATGGTTTGGCTGAAATTGAAAAAGAATTTGATGTTACCATAATCACGCAGAACATTGATGATTTGCATGAGCGTGGTGGCAGCACCAATGTGCTTCATTTACATGGAGAAATATTTAAGATGCACAGCGAGATAAATCATCGTTTGTTGTATGATATCAGGAGCGATATTAACTGGGGGGATAAAGCGGAAGATGGCGCACAATTAAGACCTGCAATTGTTTGGTTTGAAGAGCCTGTACCAATGATTGAAATTGCGGCTTCTGTTGCAGCTGGTGCTGATATTTTTGTTGTGATTGGTACTTCGCTGGCCGTATATCCGGCCGCAGGTTTATTGCATTATGCACCACGTAATATTCCAAAGTTTATTGTAGACAAATCTGTTCCATCTACATCTGGCGTAAGCAATATAATCGCCATTGAAAAACCTGCAACGGAAGGTATTGTATTGCTTAAAGAGCAACTTGTCCGATTATTGTAGCGCATGCACCTTCTTTCTTATATTTATTCCAAATATTTATGAATGAACTGGAATAACAAAGTTGTTATTATAACCGGTGCAGGCACTGGAATTGGTAAGGCAACTAAAGACTTATTGCGTAGTAACGGGGCAACTGTTTATAATCTCGATCTAGTATTGCAACAAGAGGATTTAAGTGAATACTTTATTGTTTGTGACGTGCGTGATAAAGCATCTCTCAACGCTGCTGTTGACCTGGTATATGAGAAAGCAACAAGGATTGATATGCTTTTTGCCAATGCAGGTGTTCATTTATTTGCTGGCATTGAAGAAACCACCGATAAAGAATTTGACAACGTAATTACCACCAATATTACGGGTACGTTTTATACATTAAAAGCAGTGTTGCCATTAATGAAGGCATACGGTAAAGGAAGTATTGTGTTAATGGGAAGCGACCAAACTTTTGTTGGAAAGAGCAGGAGTGCTGTTTATGGTTTAACAAAGGCCGCTATTGCCCAGCTCACTAAAAGTACGGCTATTGATTATGCGCCCTTTAATATCAGGGTAAATTGTATTTGCCCTGGAACTATTGATACGCCTTTGTTGGATAAGGCAGTTGATCGCTTTATGTCGTTAACCAATGCTGTAAAGGAGGAGGTTTACGAATCACTAGATAAAGCGCAGCCTGCTGGACGTGTAGGTAGGCCGGAAGAAGTTGCAGCCGTAGTAGCTTTTTTGTTATCCGATGAAAACTCGTTTATGACGGGCAGCCTGGTTAGTGCCGATGGCGGATATGTTTGCCAATAACGAATGTTGGTTCTAACAAAAAAAGATCGGAGATAATTGCGTCATCCGATCTTTTTTTATAAATACTTACGTTGTGTAACATTTGCAAAAAACTATAACTCGCCACCATCCACATTCCATGAATTATTATCTATGAACCATAAACTATAACTCACACATTCTTTTATTTCTTTCTTGCTGTAAGCATAACCGTATTGTTTTAGCACATAATCAGGTACACCATTCCATTTGTTGGGACGATTGCTTACATACCCGATGTCTTTCCAGCCCATTTCCGTCGTGTAAAAATTGGTTGCGGTAAGATTACGTATCTGGTTGAAAAAGCTTAGGTCCTCTTTCATGTTTGGTTTTGCTTTGTCGGGATAAGCAATTTCGTCTACCATCGCTATCTTCTTTTTTATCTGAGGAGCACCCATTTCTATTTAATATTATGTTGTCATCCAATTGTTAGGTTGATATATCACACAGCATTAACGGCAATTAATTCTTCAGCTTTTCGATAACAGCAATATATTCCTGCATGGCCGCATCTGATGACTTGCCTTTCTGTTCCATCCACGCATTGTGTTTTGCTTTGCTAACAAAATCGAAGGGGTTTGAAGGTCCTTCATCATCGGCATCGCCATGTGTAGCTTGTTTGTAAAGGCTGTATAGCTGTAGTAAAATATCGTTTGAAGGTTTTGAAGAAAGCTCTTTGCTTACTGCAACCGCCGCTTCAAATTGTGCTTTTAATTCCATATTACTTTTTTAGAGAGACGAATATAGTAAATCAAAAGAGCCGGCGGGTCTTCCAAAACCCATTGGTTCTTTTCAAGAAACCAGCCCGCTGTTAGACTTAATCAAATACTGATTTTGAGTCGATATTTAGTCCTTATAATTTATAAATTCCTTCTGGCCTCCACCCTGGTTCATAATTTTTTATAAACTTCTACAGAAATAATAGAGGGCATATTCAGCCGCCCCGCGTCTCGGTTGCTGAACTCACCGAGTCTTCATTTTCGTCTCACATCTTTACCGCTATCTTTGCCGCCCAAAAAGCAACAGTCTTTGCTGGCTCAATTCAGCGCAGCAGAACTTACACGTATTTTTTATAATGAAAGAGATCAGAAATTTTTGCATAATCGCCCATATCGACCACGGTAAAAGCACGCTGGCTGACCGTATGTTACAAATGACCAATACGGTAACCGAGCGCCAGATGATGGACCAGGTATTGGATGATATGGACCTCGAAAGAGAGAAAGGTATCACCATAAAAAGCCACGCAATCCAACTGAATTATAACTACAGCGGCGATAAAAAAATCGATGGCGTACCCGACAATAAATTTATTCTTAACCTGATTGATACACCGGGCCATGTAGATTTTAGCTACGAGGTAAGTCGTGCGTTAGCCGCCTGCGAAGGTGCCTTGTTATTGGTGGATGCCGCACAGGGTATTCAAGCGCAAACCATCAGTAATTTGTACCTGGCCATAGATAACGATTTGGAGATTATACCAGTTATCAACAAGATTGATATGGATGGCGCCATGATTGAAGAAGTGGAAGACCAGATTATTGACCTGATTGGTTGCAAACGCGAGGACATTCTGCGTGCCAGCGGCCGCACAGGTTTAGGTGTGGATAGAATTTTAGAATGTATTATAGAAAGAATTCCTGCGCCGAGTGGCGATCCCGAAGCACCATTGCAGGCGCTCATTTTTGATAGTGTATTTAATAGCTTTCGCGGCATTATTGTTTATTACCGCATTATGAACGGCACTTTACGCAAAGGCGATAAAATAAAATTCGCTGCTGTTGGCACCGAATACGGCGCTGATGAAGTGGGCATTTTAAAGATGGGATTAGAAGCAAGGCCCGAAGTAAACTGTGGGGATGTAGGTTATATTATCACCGGTATTAAGGTGGCTAAAGAAGTAAAAGTGGGCGATACCATTACGCTTGCTGCCAGGCCGGCCGATATGATCCATGGGTTTGAAGAAGTGAAGCCAATGGTGTTCGCCGGCATTTTTCCGGTTGATACCGACCAGTTTGAAGAACTGCGTGATTGCATGGAAAAGCTGC
>JBKJNG010000305.1:0-4786 GCA_046596065.1 Phnomibacter sp.
GAAACAGGCACTACTTCACCGGAAAATTTTCCGTTAGTCCATGCTGCCTGGCTGCGCCGGTAACTTGCAATGGCAAAAGCATCCTGCTCTTCCCGGCTGATATTGCATTCTCTGCCACACATATCTGCAAAATTGCCCATCGCTTCATTTTTATAAACATCCGTCAGCCCATCCTTTGCCAGGCCATCCAGCAGTTGCACATCACCATATTTATTTCCCCAGCGAAGCATAGGTGAATAATATGGCACATTGCTCATGCTCTCCATGCCACCTGCTACTACAATATCAGCATCGCCAAGCATAATGGCCTGTGCGCCCTGCATAATTGCTTTCATACCACTGGCGCAAACTTTATTTACCGTTGTGCAGGGAATATTATCTGGTAAACCGGCATAACGGGCTGCCTGTTTTGCCGGTGCTTGTCCCAGTCCGGCTTGTATTACACAACCCATCAAAACTTCCTGTACATCTTTTGGTTGAATGCCGGCTTTCTCAACGGCGGCTTTAATGGCTGTTGCGCCTAATTGCGTTGCACTAATGTCTTTTAATGACCCGCCAAAACTGCCAATAGGAGTGCGAACGGCAGCAACTATAACTACTTCTTTCATACGGTTTATTTGAGCGCTGCAAAAATACACTGCTTATGTTAGGTAAGCAGTAAGGTTATCATTCGGTTAGTCAATTCAGGACTATGAAATGATTCTTACTGATGAAAGCTGGTCAGAATATATCAATGCAGGCAAACTTATTTTTTAAATAAAGATGAAATAGATGAAGCAACTTTAAAGCGATACACCGCCTGAAACTTCAATGCGCTGGCCGTTTATCCAGCCACCGTCTTCGGAGCAAAGAAATGCGACAACGCCACCAACATCTTCGGCTTTACCCACACGGCCCAACGCTGTAATGGATGAGAGATAGCCTTTTTGTTGCGGGTTACTTCTGATAGCTGCATTGTTGAAATCAGTTTCAATTGGGCCGGGTGCCACTACGTTTGCAGTTATTCCTCTTACGCCAACTTCTTTGGCTACATAGCGGGTAAAGGTTTCAATGGCACCTTTCATAGAGGCATAAATGGAATAGCCTGGTGCGCAGAAGCGGGTAGTGCCACTGGAGATATTTATTATACGGCCACCATCGTTCATGTGTGGCAAACTACGTTGTGTTAGAAAGTAAACCGATTTAAAATGAATGTTCATGAACTGGTCAAAGTCTGCTTCAGTAGCCTGTGCAAAAGGAATAGTTGCGCCAATGCCTGCATTGTTAATGAGACAATCAAATTTATTTGTATTGAATTTCGTTTCAAGCGTTTGTACCAATTGTTCGAGAAATCCGTTTAGAGATGAAAAGTTAGAAACATCTAATTGTAAAGCCGCAGCTTTTTGGCCGGAAGCCTCGATTGTTTGAACAACTTCATCGGCGGCATCCTGTTGGCTGTTCCAGGTCACAATTAAATCAAAGCCTTTTTCTGCGAGCCTCAAAGCCATGTTTTTACCTAATCCGCGACTCCCCCCGGTAACTAATGCTATTTTGCTGTTTGTCATAATACTTTATTGAAAATGCTAAACTAAGAGAAGTACAGGGTGGCTAATTGTTATGTTCTTTACAATTGTATGGATTTTACAACATCGGCGTGGCAGGATTTGGAAGATTTTTTAATCCCAAATAAGCAAAAAGTGCATTTTTTACACGGTTATGACGGAAATACGCACAGTTATAAACTTGTGCTTTATTATGGTGAATGTATTTGTTTCTTTTACAGCGTTAAACGAAACAATAGGAAAGAAGGATACAAAGGCTGAAAAACCTGAAAGTTAAAATCGAATATTTGCTTTTTGATAAATCAATGATTAATAATTCCGTCTATAAAACATAAAAACGTACAAAGATTTTTCTAATCCCTGAATACCCACCAACACCCCTTCCTAAAAACCCGGCTTAATAAGTCGGGTTTTTTTACATTTACTGAATAAAGAACTTACCACTTGTACAAGCCATTCTGTTTTTTCTTCATTGTTTTTTTTCCACTGATTATTTTTTCGCAGGAATTTAATTATGTTCAATATGACACCAAGGATGGATTAGCCGGATCTACCGTTTATGATATGTGCCAGGATAAGGATGGCTTTATGTGGTTTGCTACTGAAAATGGGCTTACCCGTTTTGACGGCACGCATTTTAAAAACTTTACTGTAAAAGATGGACTTCCGGATAATGAAATAATAAAAATATTTGCTGATTCGAAAGGCAGAGTTTGGATTGGGGCCTTTAGCAAAGAAATTTGTTTCTATTATAAGGGCGGGATTTTTAATAAGCAAAATACCAAATGGCTAAATGAAATAAGTTTCTCCAGAGCTCCATTATCTTTTGCAGAGGATAAAAATGGAGTCTTAGTAATTTCCGATTATAAGCGGCTTGTGCTGGTAAATCAAAATGATGAAGTTGCTGATTTGAGCAAATTGCCAGTCTTTGACAATTACAAAGAAAATAAAAAAATTGCTATAAGTAATATTTTCGATGGTGGATTTGTTATTACAATGAATGATACTGTATTTAAGTTAAAGAATAATCGACTTGAATTTTTTCATGAGGTATCAAAACTATCGGATAAATATGTTGATTTAAGATATTTCAGCGATGGCACTGTAATAGGCGCAAAACTTCCGGATACCAAATTAAATCAAACAAGTTTTTTTAATACCATTACATTAATAAGTACTGTAAACGGGGCATGGTCTGTAGATACAAACAATTTAAAATTAGATCAGCATTTTTTACCCGGGAAAAAAGTTACACAAACTATCCGTGATGTAGAAAATAATTTATGGTTTTCAACTTTGGGGCAAGGTGTATTTAAGCTCCCTTCTCTTGAAATTAAAAATATTATTTTTCCCGCTAGTTCAAAAATTATTGAGAATGAAGTGTTTTCTCTTTCACAGTATAGCAATATGATCCTATGCGGTCTGGGATATAGTAAGGTCGTATTTATTGACGGAAATAAAGTTGACAAAGTTTTCGATTACAGTAAATACACCAATTCGTCGCTCAATAATTCTTCAAGAAATATTTTGCACTCAAATTATGTTTTATCGAATGGTGATGCCATATTTGGATTTGATGCTTTTTTGATGAAGTATAATTCTAAAGAAATTAGAATTAAAAATATGGTTTCAAACAAATCAATTGATGAAATTGACAAAGACCATATTCTCCTCGGCACTTTTGAAAATGCCTATAAATTAAATAGTACCGATTTTTCTGTCATTGATACAATTTACAAAGGCCGTTGCACCAAAGTTTATTACTATAAAAGTAATTACTACATTGGTACCTTGGGTGGTTTGTACGAAATTGATCTGAATAAAAAATCCAGGTATTTAGGAGCATTGCATTATAATTTGTCGAGGCGAATAACAGATATTAAGGCCGATAAAAACGCTACACTATGGATTGCAACAAATGATGCGGGAGTTGTTGCGTTTAAAGATGGAAAGATTTTGTATTGCATTAAAGATTCAAATGGACTTTCCAGTAATATTTGTAAATCACTATTTGTTAGCGGTAATTATTTATATGTAGGAACTAATAAAGGTTTGAATAAGATAAATATTAATAACCCTGCTAAGCACATTATTAAATATAGTGCTTCTGATGGTTTGCCGTCAGACATTGTTAATGCCTTATTTGTAACAGATAGTTTTGTATATGTAGCATCCCCTAAGGGGCTAACCTATTTCAATGAAAATAGTATTTCGTATGCCCAGGTTTGCAACCTTCAGGTACTAAATGTAAATGTTGCTGGCGTTAATTATTTGCCGGCTAACAACTATCAACTATCATATAATAACAACAATATCAGTTTTGAATATGTAGCAATCTCTTACAAGTCAGGAGGTGATATTACTTATCATTATAAGTTGTCGGGTCTTGATACAGGGTGGAAAACTACCAGGGAAACAAACCTTATTTACCAAACGCTTCCATCCGGCAGTTATAACTTGCAATTATATGCTGTAAATAAATTTGGTGTAAAAAGTAATCCTTACAAAGTTTCGTTTTTTATAAGTACTCCCTTCTGGAAAACATGGTGGTTCTATGTAGTTATTGTAATTGCTACTATTGTAATTATCGCAGCCATTTTTCAGCAAAGAAATATAGTTTTACAAGCGAGGCTTATTGAAAAAAATAACTATCAGAAACAATTTGCGGTATTGGAACAGCAAGCTTTGCAGGCGCAAATGAATCCGCATTTTATTTTTAATTGCCTCAATTCAATTCAACAATATATTCTTACAAACGATAAGGTTAAGGCTAATTTGTATCTTACAGGGTTTGCTTCTTTAATTCGCCAAACATTAAACATTTCGGCAAAAAAAACAATTAAAGTAAGTGAAGAAGTTAAGTTTTTAAGTAAGTATCTTGAAATGGAAAAGATGCGTTTTGGAGATAGCTTCGTATATACGATATCAGGCAATGAATCAATGGAGATAAATGACCTGGATATGCCCGCATTGCTATTGCAGCCCTACATTGAAAATTCATTGCGTCACGGTGTAAGGTATAAGAAGGAGGGCACAGGTATTGTTAGTATATCTTTTTCCATAATGAACGATAGATTAGTTTGCCGGATAAATGATAACGGAATAGGAAGAGAAAAAGCCGCAGAATATAAATCATTGCAGCATATAGAATACCAGTCGAAAGGGATGAGTCTGACAGCCCAAAGAATTCAGCTTTTAAATAAGATCAACGATGATAAAATTACAGTAGATATAATTGACCATAC
>JBKJNG010000375.1:0-2849 GCA_046596065.1 Phnomibacter sp.
GTCGCCTTTCTCTAGTGCTTTATCGGCTTTGTATATTAAAAACGCCTTTCTTGCCATGCTATCTTTGGCATAGTAAAACGTATGTTTTGAAAATGATAATGCATTAATTGCTGGAAATATAGCTTTTGCTTATTTAAAAATTTGATTATTATTAAAGCTGTCTGATGCTATCTTATTTTCTATTTCGCTTATTCTCTTACCTTTTTCTGTAACATGTAACAATAATATCAACTTTACTTACTTCATTCAACATGTCATTCTTCAGGTTTTGTAAATTAGCACTTTATTTAATAGTTAATATCGTATTTGAAAAACCATATTCTTTTAATTTTCTGTTGTAAGAATTCAGTTTCTTATTGCTGAACTGCCTTGAAAGAAAAGCCAGTTCAATTTTTCAGGGCCTGCTGTTATAATAAGTTTTTTTGTAAATGATGGTATTTCCTTTGTCAGCAAATTTTTTATCTACAAACATACTTACAGACTGACTGAGCTGTTGTTGCTTAAATAAATTATTTCCAAAATAAAAACTTGGCAACAGCCTAAGCAAAACGATGGCTGTAACACTATTTCTCACTTGCTTGTTAATCTAAAACTATAATTGGAAAATGCAAATACGTTTTAGTGTGAATATAGGACAGAAATCTATCAGAGTATCAGTCTTACTCCGCCCAGTTCCTCTACGCGGTAACTGAATTTTTCGCCCGGGGAGCTTATGAACATGAAATTTTTAGGGATATTCCATTCGTTGCTTAACCGTTCAATTAAATCCGGGCCAAACGAACCTGCAAGGGTAATATATTCCATCTTGATGTAAGGGTAAGCTCTGTCAAGTACTTCAAAATCTTTTAAAAACTGTTCAGGAGCAGGCTGGTGCTCATGTAATACGGTCACAATCTTTATACTTTTGGTTATCTCATTTTCCTGCACGTAAATCATCACTTTGTTTAAGGTAGCAATATCATCTCCTTTTGAAAAAAATATAAACTCCTGCTGGTGAAGTATGTGAATAAAATGGTTGATTTTTTTGCGGCTTACTATTGATGCTTTTCTAAAACTGTCTGTAATACTTCTTAGTATGTTTAGTATAAATTCCATAATAAGCACCCTGTTAAGCATGGCATATATAAGCAGCATGGTTGGTACAAAATATTGAAGAAAAACTACCAGGTACGCCGGTTTCATTTTTACATTACCATACAATGCCGCACAAACAGCCAGCAGCGCTACCACTACTAAAAATGGCTTGGCATACTCAGGTCTTGGTAATTTCTTTCTCCTGATTTTAAGCATCAGGTTGCCTAAAGCAAAAAAGGCCATCACCAATAAAAAAGAAATGGTATATACCCCCGCCAGCGGTGCCAGTGCACCTTCAGTAACAAATAAAACAGAAACACATAAAATGAAAAAGGTTATCATAATGCGGTAGCTGCTACCCCGTTTATTTTCTTTTAAAAAAAACTGCGGTAATATCCTGTCTAATGCCATACGCTTCATTAATCCGTTTACACCAACAAAAGAAGTAAGTACAGCTCCACTTAAAACTGTAACCGCATTAATAGAAATAATAGTTGCCAGCCATCTGCCCCCCGTAAGTGTTGCCATATGGCTAAGCAACGATTGCTGATGTGCTTCTGCATCTGCAACAGGCATAACTGCAATAGCCAGCAGTGCAATTAATGGATTTAGTATCGAAACGGCTATCCACATATTGCGGAGTGTTTTAGGAAATACACCACGCTTCTGTTCCTCTACAAAATTGGCTGAACTTTCAAAACCGGATATACCCAGCATGGCAGCACTAAAACCAAAAAACAGGGCAGTTGCTAAGCTTCCGCCTTTTACGGGTAAAGATAAATTAGCAGAAAAAACAGCGGTGCCATTTTGTGTAATAAAAATAAATGCACTGCCAATTAAAACGATCATAGCAGTGAGGTGAAAAATAAATATTACCAATGCGACTACTGCACTTTCCGAAATACCTAGTATGGTTAAACATAAAAACAAAAACAGTAAACCCAATGTGGCAAAGTTTATCGGCAGGCTGTTAATGCTTTCATGTAAGTAATGCATGGCTTCGCTGGCAGAAATGACTGCTGTTGCCATATAGGATAGTATTGTAAGGCAGGCAGCTACAGATGCATTGCTTTTACTGGTGGTATTAAGCAATACATTGTACGCCCCTCCGTTCAGCGGTAAGGCACCAACCACTTCACCGTATATTTTACGAAACAAAAAAAGAACGGCGGCTACCATTAATAAAGCCACCCACGCGTATTGCCCGGCCATGGCAATGGTTATAGCAGATACATAAAGACAGGAAGAAGTAATATCATTGCCGCAAATGGCAGTAGCCATCCAGGTGTTTAATTTTTTGGCTGATTGCATCAGGTATTTTATTGCATAATATGAACATCACGTTGAGGGAAAGGTATAGTAATGTTATTCTGTTTGAATAGTTTAAAAATTTTATAACGAATTTCACTTTTAACCTGCTCAACCCGGAAAATATCCTGTGTCCAAAAGATAAGTTGAAACTGTATTGAACTGTCTCCAAAATCCTGCAATCGCACAAAAGGTTTATTATTTACTGATTCATCTTTCAGTACTTCCTTTTGTGCCATTGCGCAGTCCGTTAAAATGGCAGTTACTTTATCTAAATCACTTTCGTAACTCACGCCAACTTCTATATAGAATCTTCTGTCAAAAGCCTGGTTGGTCCAGTTTATTACATTTTCTGTAATAAATTTATGATTTGGAACTATGATATTATACCCTTCTCGGGTAAGCAATACAGACGTACGCAGGCTAATGGTTTGAACTTTACCAACTATACCATTCACTTCCATAAT
>JBKJNG010000425.1:0-12269 GCA_046596065.1 Phnomibacter sp.
GTATGGGTTTTGGTGGTGCAAGATCGGGTGGAGGAAATACCAGTAGCGGACGAAGAGCAAGGATAAAATGCCCAAGTACTATCTTATAAATAAAACTGTAATTTAAAGTATAAAAAAATGAAGCAATTTAATTGCTTTTTTTTTTATACTTGAACGTTTAAATATTGCTGCAGGTCTTTTACATACAGCTCAAAAGCATTTATTCCGGCAGGTGTAATCTTACAGCTTGTAAGCGGGTAATTATCTTTAAACTGTTTGCTTATTTCCACATAGCCAGCTTCTTTCAATTTATTTAATTGAACACTAAGATTGCCCGCAGTAGCATTTGTTTTCTCTTTTATAAAAGTAAACTCAGCCTCTTTCACACTTATTAAAAGTGATACTATTGCAAGCCGTAATTGTGAATGTAATATGGGATCGAGTTCTTTAAACATGCACTGTTTTTTGCCGGTTATATCTTTTGCGTAAAATAATGCCGGGAATAAACCAGCAAACCATAGCCGTTATGGCACCCGATAGCATATCGTATTTAAAAGCAGTAAAACAAGACA
The DNA here is from genome assembly GCA_046596065.1 of Phnomibacter sp. Classification (GTDB taxonomy): domain Bacteria; phylum Bacteroidota; class Bacteroidia; order Chitinophagales; family Chitinophagaceae; genus Phnomibacter. The sequence continues at coordinate 552 of JBKJNG010000425.1, forward strand.
AAACAAAAAGCGCATAAGTAATAAACGCACCAATAATCATTGGTTTAAAGTTTTTTATAATGCCATTTATTAAAGTTGGAAAAGCAAACACCAATAAATAGATAGAAAAAAAACTAGGGACAAATGGCGCTATTATTTCATCCGGTTTATTGATATCTGTATAATGTTTCATCAATGTCCAGCCTTCTGTTTTAAATATTTCAGCAGCAGCCCCGGGTACTATCATCTGGTAAATAACTAATCCAAAAATTGTAAAGGCATAAACCAACCATACGGCATTTACAGCAATGTCGGTATGGCTCTGGAACTGTTTATTTTTTCTTTCTTTTATCGAGATAAATATTTGGGGTATAATGGCCGCAAGTACCAACAACCAGATGTCGAACCCAATATTAAATTGAAATTCCGCTTTCAAATAGCTTACAAGCGAAGCAATAGTTACAGCGCTTCCCCATAATAAAATACTCGTGCCACTTTCATGATAACTGCTCTTCGCTTTTTGTATCATGCTGGTGATCAGTGCCAGGCTTTCTTCTTTTGATAAATGTTCTTCTTTATTTATCATGATTGGTTTTCAATTTTAAAACGGTTGCTTAATAAATAGCCAGGTATTATCCATGCTGCAATAACAGCAACGGCAATTAATAGCATGTGATACTGTATTGGAATAAATAAAGAAACGATAACCAATAACCAGCAAGAAAACGCACCAATAACCAAGGGCTGAAATTTTAAAATTTTGCCACTCAAAAAAGTGGGAAGACCATATAAAACAAGAAATACAGCATCTGTTTGATGCGGACTGGTTGTATTTTTTTGTACCACTACCAACATAAGAATTGTTACAATGGCAAATACCATCCATACATACTTTATAAGGTCGCCGGTATACGTTACAAATCTTCTTTTTTTCTTTCTTTTAGTAATATAAAAAATTTGGTACACAAGCACAAGCCATGTAATTATCCATATCATCCACGAATTTGGAATGTTGAACACATATTCAAACAGGTAGCTGCCCAGGCTGCAAACAAGTATGGTCCAACCCCATAATAAATACAGATGACCGTTTTCATAAAAACGGTTCCGTGCTTTGTTTATCATGGAATCGATCAGCTGTAATTGTTGTAACGGATCGGGTGCATCTTCATTAATCATGAATATATTTTTTTCGTAAGGTGCGTTGCTGAAGGAAACTGATTTGATGATTGTAATTGCTGCAAACCGACCTGGTTTCATTAATAATTAAGTGCTATGAAAATAGTAGTAAATGATCGGTTTATATGCTAGCTACTAAATAATCACCATTCACTACTTGCTCCATTGCGTTAATAACTGCTCTGCGTATTCTTTGCCCCAGTTTGGATCAAGTTCGCTTGCTGGTTTAAATGTGTCGTAGGCGGCTATTGCTTTTTTAAGATAATCAAGGCCCGGTTCTTTACCACCTCCAAACGCAGTTGGTGTGTAATATTTTGTTTGTGCAAATTGTGTGAGTGCCCGTGGATTATTTGCGGGTTGCTGCGTTAAAGCCTGTTGCAAAAGCATTCCGGCTTTTGGGCCCATCGTCATGCCACGGCTTGGATCAACACTAAGCCTTGATTGCAGTATCATCGCCTTAATTGTAGTGATTTCAGAGTTGTTACTGTTTAAACTTTCGGCAATCGAAATAAATTCATCAGCCTTATCGCAAATACCGTCTACCTGGCTTTTATCTTTTGTATAAAAGCTTTTCATTACCAGCGAATATGCTGCATAATAGTAGGGTTGCCATTGTTCTTTTTCGGCAGTTGCAATCCGTTCAAAATTGTTGGCAGCATTTTGAAGATCTTCTGTTGTTTTTGCACTGTCAAGCACTAGTAAATTTTTCTTCATAAATTCAGTATACTTTTCGCTTTGTGCAAAAATGCCAAGTGACATAAAAAGCAATAGTGAGGTCGTAATAATTTTTTTCATGTGGTGTTTTTTTTATTGCTGTTGTATTTGTAATTATAAATTGTCCGTTATCGATTATTCATTATTCTTTTTCAACTTTTCATATTCCGTTTCAGTTGAAAACATATCAAGGTTACCATAAGCATTTGCGTATTGAATAGCAATGCCAAGGCCCCAGCCAAGAATTGGCCAAATGGGCCAGAAATGGCCGCCGCCGTGTCTGCCGATTGTTATAAACCAAACAGCACACAAAAAGCTGTTGACTAAAAAGTAAACTGTAAGACTTCTTTTGAACATCGCCCTGCGTTTTGCAATCGTCCATAATTCTCTTTCGTGATTATCCATTTTGTAAATTTTATGCCTTTATTAAGGCGTTATTAAATATTATGTTGTTACCAGAGGAGCTAATGACTCATTGACCACTATAAGTTGTTATTGATTGCATCTTGCCTTCTATCCGTTCCCCAGCTAAGAAAAATTCCTATGAAATAAAACCTGCTTGCAGCCGGATTAATTTCTACTTTATTCAATCCATTATACGAGTAATTATAGCCATAGATTTGTTTGCTGCCAAGCACATTCGTAATACTAAATACTACTACTGCAAATGCTTTTTTTATACTTGTTAAATAGGCGGCGCTAAAACTTAAATTGTTATACGCAATAGTTCTTCCCTGGTCTTTAATCACAAATTTGTTTTCGTTATTATTATAGCGAATGTCGTAGTAAGGTCTGCCAGTGGCAAATTGATAATTTGCATTCAGCTGTGTATTCAGCTTAGTAAAAAATCTTTTTACTACAAGATTGACTGTATGCTTTGCGGCAAAATTTGGCGTTAGAGAATAAGGGTAATTCAAATAGTTTCTTTTGGTGTCAAGAAAAGAATAAGTTACCCAATAATCGAATCCTTTGAATGTTTGTTTATCCCGCCAAAAAAATTCAATACCCTGCGCATAACCAGTGCCACCATTGGCTGTATCAACCTGTGTTTTTATAAGCTGGTTGTATTTTTTATAGAAGGCCTGTGCACGAAAAGTATGCGTGGCATCAATCATTTGATAAGTAGCTATATAGTGTGTAGCTCTCATATAATTGAGTGTGTTGGTAAACAACAAATATTGGTTCTGCGGTTTTTGGTAAAAAATACCATAGTCGGCAGAAAATTGCGCCTTCTTATTTATTTTATACGCTACTGAAATACGCGGCGCAACATTCCATTTATTCATTAGCGATGAATGCTCTAACCTTGTTCCAAGTTTTGTGGCGATGTTATTTGTGAGGTAAATATCCGCTTCACCAAAAGCCGCATTAAAATGATCATCCAACGTATTTGTAAAACGGTTGTATTGCATTTCATCATGACTATACATGTATTCGGTTCCAAAGCGAACAGCGCTTAGGCCAATTAATTTGTGTTCGATAACTACTCTTGCCTGTGCCAGTATATTGTTGTTTTTTACACCAAAATTTTTATCGCTGATATACCACGGCAAACCGGTTGTAATATGGTTGTTTTTTGCATCCTGTACCTGTTGTAGCAGGTCATCTTTATTCAGGCTAAAACTTAAACCCGAATTCAGCTTCCAGCGGTTAGCAATTCTTTCTTTATAACTCATATTTACATACCAGTTATTGTTGGTTAATGCGAAAGAGTTTTTTAAATCAGCAGAATCTATGTCAGGATTACGAAGGCCAAGTTTGTTGCGGGAATAGCTGGTGTAAAATTTCAGCATACCGGTTTTAGAAGTCTTTATCCTAAAATTGAAATCGCCATTCCATACGTCGGGCGCATAAAAATAGTCGGGCTTTTGTTTTACGAGTTTAAAGTACAAACCAATATTTGTGTAGCCGATTGCTGACCCCCAGGAGCTTTTTTTGTTTTTCTCCAGGCTTTGATATTGCGCCCCAACAAACAGCGGCGAAATGGAAGTACTTGCCTGCGAACGTTCCGGCAAATCAATTGATTCAAGAATTAAAGCCGATGACAATGCCTGGCCATACAACGCTGAGTAGCCGCCGGTGCTAAACACGGTTCCCTTAAATAGGAAAGGAGAAAAGCGACCACGGCTTGCCAGGTCCGGTGCCTGCCCGAAATTTGGATTTGCCACCACCGTTCCATCAATAAACTGTTTGGTTTCGTAACCCGCGCCCCCACGAACAAACAGCTCGCCGCTTTCGCCAATCTGTTGTGTGCCAGGAAGCGTTTTCATGGCAGCGGCCACATCGGCATTGGCACTTGCGGTAGTTACAATATCCAGTGGTTTCAACACGCTAACTTTTTTTTCATCGCTGGCTTCAAAACTTCCGGCCGTAATTACTACGGCTTTCAGTTCGTTCAGTTCTTCTTTCAGCAACAGGTCAACGGTAATCTTTTCACCGCTGAGTACTACTGGCTGTTCAATGGTTTTATAACCCATCGACGACACTGCCAACGTTTTACTTCCTTTTTCGGTGCTCGAAAAACGGTAGTTTCCGGCGCTATCACTGGTAGCACCATCGTATGTGTCCTTCAGGCTAATGCTTGCGCCGGCAAGCGGTCTGCGCTTGTTATCGGTAATGCGGCCAGCAAAATGTGTAGTTTGAGTAAAGGCCGTATGTGCCAGTAAAAGTGTGAATGTGAGCAGAAATGTTTTCATTGTATTTGATTGACAATACAAACGTAAAGTAGTTTATAAAATAAACCAAATATTTTTTAAAGAATTTTTTTTAGTAAATACAACGGGGGGGCTATCAACATTTTATCATTATCACCGTCAGTTCGGGCTGTAGCAGTAGTGGCCGCCAGGCACAATCGGCTGCACACGGGCCAGCTACTTGCGTCCATCCCGCAGCCCTTCAGCAATGGAATAGAGCCGGGCAAAATCCATTATAGCGTAAAATTTATAGCTGTGGTAAATCAAATTGAAGATCCTGTTAATGGTTCAGCCTGCTATCAAATTCCCCTATCTTTCCGTTTACTTAAAAACTCGTTTATGACGCCTGAAAAAGAGTTCCAGCCTTTTGTACACCCCGAAACCAACATGAAAGAGTTTACCGTGAAAGCGATCCTGATGGGTAGTTTATTCGGTATCATATTCGGCGCCGCTACCGTATATCTTGCCTTAAAAGCAGGTCTTACCGTAAGTGCTTCTATACCTATTGCGGTGATCGCCATTACACTTGGCCGAACGCTTTTTAAAACCACCATTCTCGAAAACAACATCATTCAAACAACGGGTTCAGCAGGGGAGAGCATAGCTGCAGGTGTTGTATTTACCTTGCCTGGTTTCCTGTTTTTAAGTGATGCCAAAAGTGCCGACAACTTCAATTACTGGACAATCCTTATCCTCGCTGTTTTCGGCGGTATATTGGGGACCTTAATGATGATCCCGCTTCGAAAAGCACTCATTGTAAAAGAACATGGCATATTGCCTTACCCCGAAGGCACTGCCTGCGCCAGTGTATTAAAAGCAGGTGAAAAAGGCGGGCATTTTGCCAAAACCGCTTTTGCAGGATTGGGCTTTGCCTTTGTTTATGCCATGCTTCAAAAAGTATTTCATGTAATTGCCGAAGGCCCTGCATTTATGACCAGCCAGGCAAATAAATATTTTCCCTCCGCCCGTATCAGTGGTGAGATTACGCCGGAATACATGGGGGTTGGTTATATTATCGGGCCAAAAATTTCGGGCATCCTCGTTGCGGGTGGTGTCTTAAGCTGGTTCGTTTTTATTCCATTACTGGCAACACTTGTTCCCTTCGATATTACCGCCGCACAACTCGTAAAACTTGGTTACCTGAAAGATCTTGCAACCAATGGCGGCCCGGGTGGCTGGGATGCCGCTACGCATACTTTCGCGGATAATTCAGCAGCATTGTATCGTGCTTATATCCGCCAGATTGGAGCTGGTGCCGTAGCAGCCGGCGGCTTCATAACCTTGTTCAAAACCATTCCTACTATTATCTCTTCTTTCCGCGGCAGCATCGGTTCTTTAAAAGAAAAGAATAACAACTTAGAAGGTGTAAAACGAACCGACCGCGACTTAAGCCTGAAAGTGGTTGGCATTGGTAGCCTTGCCATGATCATACTGATTAGCGTATTGCCACAAGTGCCGGGTGAAGGCCTTTTAAGCAAGCTGCTTATTGGCGTTCTTGTTATCATTTTCGGAGCATTCTTCGTTACTGTTTCAAGCCGCATTGTGGGCCTTATTGGTTCTTCCAATAACCCGATAAGCGGTATGACAATTGCCACTATTATGGGCACCTGCCTGATATTTATAGCTGTTGGCTGGACCGGTAAAATATACGAACCCATGGCGCTGGTTGTGGGTGGTATGATTTGCATTGCTGCGGCAAACGCAGGCGCTACGTCACAGGATTTAAAAACCGGCTACATAGTTGGTGCAACGCCAAAGTACCAGCAGCTTGCACTGTTTGTTGGGGCTATTGTTTCCTCGTTAGCCATTGGTGCTACCATTCAAATCCTCGACAGGCCAACACAGGAAATGGTAGAACAGGGCATTCATCACGCCATAGGTACCGATAAATATCCTGCGCCGCAAGGCACATTAATGGCTACGCTTATCAAGGGCATTTTATCCTTTAATCTCGACTGGCAGTTTGTAATTGTAGGAGCAGCCATTGCGCTGGTAATGGAACTTTGCGGTATTAAAGCACTAAGCTTTGCTATTGGTATTTACCTGCCCCTTTCAACCACATTGCCGATTTTTATTGGTGGCGCCATTCGTGGCATTGCCGAATGGGCTGGTAAAAAGAAAGGCGAAGTAAAAAATGAAGAGGAAGATGATCTTGGGAAAGGAAGCTTGTTTGCTACTGGGCTGGTTGCCGGTGGTGCCGTAGCAGGAGTGGTCGTCGCATTTCTCTTAGCTTCCGAACCTATTAGCCGGGCACTCTCTAAAGTAAATGCGGAGCGTGGAATTACCGATATGGCGGGTGGCGAAACAGCTTATTTTTTATTAGGTGTCTTGTTCTTTGCCATCATGGGTTTTACCCTTTATCGCGTAGCAAGAAGTAAAGTAACAGAGCCTTTAATAACCGATTAGCATCTACTTTAAGTAATAAAAAAAGCGCCATTCTGAAGCAATTCAAACAGGCGCTTTTTTATGGGCCTCTGATCAAAAAGTTTCGGCCGCTGGCGGTTCATTCGCCTTCTTTACGTCGTGCCCACCTTCTTCGGGATAGCCTTCTTTTTATATGGTCGTATAATGATTTGCGATCTATAATCAAGGATACCTGGCTTGCTATCTTAGCAGGCACCATCAGATGGAAGATTACATTATGGCGATCGGTCATTTCGAGTACAAGAATGGCTGATGTAAAGGGTGATCTTGTTATGCCGGAAAGAAAGCTAACCATGCCTGCCATGATGAGGATATTGGCATTACTGCCTTAAATATTAAATCAGCCCGCCATTACTGATCCAATGCTGGCACTTGCGACCAATGCCAGCGCAAATACACCACCCGCGGCTCATACGAAAACGAAACAATTGTACCCGCAAACCTTAAAATTGGCAGGTACCAATCAACAATTTTTTTATTATGAAACAGCGTGGTCGTCATCATTTCTTTACCAGAACCTGCAACTAAAGGGCCTTACACTAACCAGTAATTTATGTGAAATATGGAAATAAATTTCTAAAATAGAAATATGTCAATTAATTTTGGACAAATTACTGAAGTGAAAAAAGATAAACATAAGTCTTATCAAATCCCCGATGAAGACAGTGTGCCCATTCAGGCTTTCAGAGAGTCGGCAGCGGAGTATATAAATTATTCGCCTCAAAACAGGGTACTGGGTTTTCTGGGCTTGCCTGTAAGCAAGCTTAGGGTTGCCAACAGCGGGCAGGCATTTCTTTCAATAATAAGGGGTGGTTTGCCACGGCATTCGTTAGATAGCCTGATGGAAAAAACAGGAATGAATGTTTATGAAATGGCTGAAATTCTTAATACTACAGATCGCACTTTGAGGCGTTATGAAGCGGACGTGAAGCTAAACAGAGAGCAAAGCGAAAGATTGGTAGAGCTGGCTCAATTGTATGTGCAGGGAGAAAAAGTTTTTGGCGATCCCGAAGTTTTCAAATCATGGATGGAGTCTGAAATTCCGGCATTGGGAAATAAAACCCCGAAATCATTTTTAGATACATCCCTTGGTATAAATATGCTTTTCGATGAATTAACACGTATTGAATACGGGGTATTTGCATGATCAGGCTATACAGGATATCGGCTTGCAAATATGTGAATGGCATACCAAGCGAAGGTGCATTTTTGGCTGGTGGTCGTTGGAACTCAAAGGGTACAAGGCTGGTATATACCTCAGAAAACTCATCGCTTTGTATGCTGGAAGCCCTTGCCCATATTACAATGCTGAATTTAACGCAGCAGTATTGTATTCAGATCTTCGACATTCCCGAAAGTATCATTGTTCTTGAAACTTCAGTTTTACCAGAAGAATGGCAACAGAACCCACCGCCGGATTTTTTAAAATCTAGCGGTGACATGTTTGTAAAAGAAAACAAAGCATTAGCACTAAAGGTTCCATCCGTAATTATGCCCGATAGCAGCAACTATCTTATAAACCCCGCTCACCCACTTTTCGTTAATATAAAGCAGGTTGCCGTCAGGAATGTTTCTTTTGATCAACGCCTTTTAAGAAAAGATAAGATTGCTCCTAAAAAGTAATTGCCGCGATTTTACGCTGTTTTCGCACTTGAATAACTGAGGCAAAAACATTAACCTTGATTAACCTTGTTTCCACCTCAATTAACTGCAAGGCTTTACCTGCGCAACTACATTTGTACATCAAGTAAAAACCATGCGCACCAAAACTTTTCCGGCAATTGTTTTAATGTTTATACTGGTGGCGTTTGTCAACAAAAATTTTGCGCAAACAAGGCCGGGGATTGTGAAAGGCATTATTACCGATACTGCTGGTAAACGCAATCTTGCAAATGCAACTATTAATGTACTGGATGGGAAAGATAGTTCGCTGGTGAGTTTTGGAAGAAGTAAAGAAGATGGCAGTTTTAGCATTGCTAAACTTACGGCGAACGATTATGTATTGTTTGTAACCTACACTGGTTTTGGAAAAATTCAACAGCCGTTCAGGATTACCAATGATAAGCCGATGTATGATTTTAATGTGATTGCAATGACATCTGTAAGCACATTAAAAGATGTGGAAGTTACTGCGGCGCCTATTGTAATTCGTGGTGACACCATTGAATACAATGCAGCTTCTTTTAAAGTAAATAAACCAAATGCCGTGGTCGAAGACCTGCTTAAAAAATTACCTGGTGTTGAAATAGATAAGGATGGAAAAATTACCGCCAATGGACAGGAAGTAAAAAGTGTATTGGTAGATGGGAAACAATTTTTTGCTAACGATCCTAAACTTGCTACAAAAAATCTGCAGGCCGATATGGTAAATAAAGTGCAGGTGTTTGATAAGAAAAGTGACAAGAGTGAGTTCACCAGTTTTGATGATTACAATAGCCAACCAACCATAAATATTACCCTTAAAAATGATAAGCGCACAGGTGTGTTTGGTAAAGTAAGTGCAGGTGGTGGTACGGAAGGACATTACCAGGCAAATGCCAATGTAAACAAGTTTAAAAAGGGCGAACAACTATCTTTTATAGGGCAGGCAAATGATATAAATCAGCAGGGTTTTAGTTTGATGGATGCGCTTAGTTTTAGCGGTGGCCCCCGTGGTAGTGGAATGAACATGATGAATGTGTCATCCGGTTTAAATATCAATGGTATGAGTGGCACTACACAAGGCATTACTGCCACGCAGGCTGCGGGGTTAAATTATAATAATTTTAAAAACAGCAAGCTTGATTTTACCAACAGTTATTTTTATAACGGCACACAATTAAGCAACGATTATACTACAAGAAGGGAAAGTTTTGTAGGTGATTCCACACAATTGTATACAGAGGCAGGCAGTAATCAAAAAAACAATTATAACCATCGATTAAACCTTGGCCTCGACTGGAAAATCGATAGTTTAAATTCAATAAAAATTACGCCATCTATTACGTATCAAAATACAAAAATAAACACACAAAAGACTTATAGTGCCATTGGTACTAAAGGCAATATTCTAACAGATGGTTTGAGCAATACGAATAATGATAACACAGGATATAATTTTAGCACAACTGCATTGTGGCGTCACAGGTTTGCAAAAAAGGGGCGCACTTTTTCAACTGAATTAAAGGTTGGTAGAAATGAAAGCAACGCTGATGGTACGCAGTATATAGTAAATAACCAGTTTGTAAATGGAGGTAGTTGTAGAAACGATACCCTGAACCAGCAAAGTGTTATTGATGTAGTGGCAGGAAGTTACAGTGCCAACATTAGCTATACAGAACCGGTAAGCAAACGATCGCTGGTAGAATTTAATGCATGGTATAATCATAACGATAACCAGAGTAATAAAACAACTTATGATCATGATTTGCAGACAGGCGCATTGACAATAAACAATAGGCTTACTAATTTTTTCGACAACGAATATAACTATAAGGGCGCAGGAATTAACTATCGTGAAAACCGGAACGGATGGAATTATATGGTGGGTACAAAATTTCAGATATCTGAACTCGTTAGTTTATTACAGGGATCAAAAGATAAAATCAGTCAGTCGTTTTTTAATCTACTGCCCAATGCGCAATTGCAAATTAGCAAGAATCGTTACCGCAATTTTCGGTTGAATTATACCGGCACGACAACGCAGCCATCAATTGCACAATTACAGCCCGTGGAAGATATCAGCGATCCGCTAAATATTACCATTGGTAATCCTGATCTTAAACAATCATTCAATAATAATCTTCGGATAAGCTATAACAGTTTTGATCCTTACACCATGAAAAGCTTTTTTGTTTTTGTAACAGGAAAGCAAACCTTCAACGCTATTGTCAACAATGATAGCCTTGGCGCTTTTGGCGGAAAAAAAACTACTTACGATAACGTGGATGGTGTATACAATATAAACGCGAATATGGCTATTGGACTACCATTGAAAATTGGCGCAACCAAAGCGAAAATTAATTTTAATACTTACGCTTCCTATGCACACAATATTAACCTGCTGAATGTTGTGGCAAATAATATAAACAGTGTTAACCTCAGTGAAAATGTTTCCGTTAATTATACTTTTAAAGAGTTGTTTGAGATTGGTGCCGGTGGTGGCGTTAACTGGAACCAGGCTAAATATTCCTTACAAGAAACGCAAAATACAAACTATGTTTCTTACTCAGGAACTTTCGATTTCAATATTTACCTGCCGAAGGGCTTTACATTAATGACGGATATTGATTACACTGCCAATACTGGTAGGGCAGCTGGATACAACAGCAACTTTACTATGTGGAACGCGTCTGTTACAAAATCTTTTCTTAAAAATAAAAAAGGGGAGCTGCGCTTTGGTGTGAATGATATTTTGAATCAGAATACCGGCCTGTCACGCAGTACAAACGGCAACTACATTGAAGACACCCGCTATATGGTTTTGAAACGTTATGCCATGCTTACATTCACCTATAGCCTGAATAATTTTGGCAATATAGGCGGATCAAGAGGTGGACCTCAAATTATGATGATGGGAAGGCCGGGGATGTAGTGGTTAGTTGATAAAAGGTGACAAGTTGATTGGTTGATAAGTAAATTAGTTTTTTGCGTTGACGGTTACTTCCAGATCTTGCAATAAACCGTCTACCAAGCCTTTTATATAATCTCTCACTATATTAAATTCCGCAGGTTCCATATGTTTTGGATC
>JBKJNG010000443.1:0-3169 GCA_046596065.1 Phnomibacter sp.
GTTATGCTTTGAAGCTGGCGAGGCAGATTAAACATTGCTCTATTGTACTTATTGGCGTATCGTTCGGTGGCATGCTTGCAACTGAAATAAGCAGATATTATCAACAGGTTAAGAAAGATAATTTGCAAAACAGGGAAACGGAATTAAAACCCAACCTTGTTATTAATAGAACCATTCTGATTTCGAGTTGCAAAGCAACCGAGGAACTGCCATCGTTAATGAAACTGGCGGCAAGGATGAAAGTGCATAAAGCCGTGCCCTATAAATTAATATTAGGCAATAACGCACTTAACCGTTTTGCATTCGATTTGCGAAGCAGCGAAGAAGAATTGTATTTAAAAAGATTGATGCTGGAAGAAAATAATTTCACGCTCATCAAACGTTCAATTCATCTTATTTTAAATTGGAAGGCCCAACTGCCTGTGAACATTATCCATATTCACGGAACAAGCGATCGCCTGCTTACCCCCCGAAATGTAAAGCCAGATTACTGGATTAAAGATGGCGGCCATTTTATGGTTTGGAACAGGGCCGGTGAAGTAAGCGCTATCCTGAACAGCCTCTTGAAAACCTAAGACAATAAAAAAGGGATCAAAAACCAATGTTTAAGTCCCCCTTCAAATTATTTCGGCTACGATTATTTCATTATATCGTATGTCTCAAGGAACTTGGTATTAAAATCGCCTTCTTTAAACTTTTCGTTCTTCATTAATTTAAGATGAAAAGGAATGGTGGTTTTTACCCCTTCAATAATATACTCGCTTAGTGCACGGTACATAGTATCAATAGCTTCCTCCCTTGTACGGGTCACGGAAATCAGTTTGCCAATCATACTATCATAATAAGCAGGAATAGTATAGCCGGAATATACATGGCTGTCGACCCTTACGCCATGGCCACCCGGCACGTGCAACACAGTGATCTTGCCCGGGCTTGGTCTGAAATCGTTGTATGGGTCTTCCGCGTTAATGCGGCATTCAATGGCATGCATGGTTGGTTCGTAGTCGCGGCCACTGATTCGTACGCCTGCAGCAATTTTTATCTGTTCTTTTATCAGGTCGAAATTGATTACTTCTTCTGTTACGCAATGTTCCACCTGAATGCGGGTATTCATTTCCATAAAAAAGAAATTGCGGTGCTTGTCCACCAAAAATTCTACGGTACCAACACCTTCATAGCCAATAGCAGAGGCAGCTTTCTTTGCTGCTTCGCCCATGGCATATCTTAATTCAGTCGTCATAAAAGGCGAAGGGCTTTCCTCAACCAGCTTTTGATGCCTGCGCTGAATGCTGCAATCTCTTTCGCCCATATGGCAGACAGTACCGTATTGGTCGCCTGCAATTTGAATTTCTATATGGCGTGGTTCCTCAACAAATTTTTCCATATACACACCGTCGTTTTTAAACGAGGCAAGCGCTTCGGCTTTTGCAGTGGTATAAGCTTTTTCCATTTCGCTGTCTTCCCAAACTACCCGCATACCTTTGCCACCGCCACCAGCAGTAGCTTTCAATATTACTGGGAAGCCCATTTCCGTAGCCATACTTTTTGCTTCTTCCAGGCTTTCAAGTAAAGCTTTGCTACCTGGTATACACGGTACGCCAGCTTTTATCATGGTTTCTTTGGCGGTTATCTTATCGCCCATGCCTTGTATTTGCGAAGGGGTTGGCCCAATAAATTTCAAACCATTTTGCGAGCAGATCTCTGCAAAGAGTGCGTTTTCTGCCAGGAAGCCATAACCAGGATGAATAGCATCTGCATTTGTTATTTCTGCCGCAGCTATAAGGCGGGGAATATTCAGGTAACTATCACTGCTTTGTGGCTTTCCAATACAAACAGCTTCGTCGGCAAACTTTACGTGCAATGAGTCTTTATCTGCTGTAGAATAAACAGCTACGGTGCCTATGCCCATTTCGCGGCAGGTTCTTATAATCCTTAAGGCAATTTCACCGCGGTTGGCTATGAGAATTTTTTTAAACAAGGGAACAACGAATGTGCTAATGTGCAAATATGCGGATGTGCTAATGGAAACACACGCCTATTAGTTAGCGGTTAAAAAATAAAATAGCTAAGAAAAAAATTGAGCGGATTATTTTTCTTAGAAGTTGACAAAATGGAATTGAGTATTCTGTTTATTTCTTCTATTTTTTGATTAAGAAGCGTGCAATCGGGATAGCTTCCGGCATACTGACAGAGCATTAACCAATATTGGGTTTCATCGGCTTCTTTCGCGGCAAGTTTGATTTTATGTATGAAATCCGCTTTGCTCTCAGCATTTTGTGCCTCAAAACTGTTGGCTCCAATGGAGGTAGCGGCCCTTAATAATTGCTTGCTTACAACGTATTTTTTATTATGGTCAAGCAACTCACAATAGTCAATAACAAGTAATGAGAATGCAATTGAATGTTTTAATAATGGATTTTGTTCAATAATTTCTTTTTGCATAGAATGGCATATTAAAAGCACGAAATGTTCAAACTAATCATTTTAGCGATACTTGGTATTCAATGGCCGATTGGCATATTAGCTCATTAGCACATTACTCAGCTTGGATCAACTAAAAACAAAGGCTGATCGTACTCAACAGGGCTGGCGTCATCAACCAATATTTTTACAATTTTACCCTTAACCTCACTTTCAATTTCGTTGAATAGCTTCATGGCTTCGATAATGCAAAGCACTTTGCCATTATCTACTTCGTCACCAACGTTTACAAACATTGGTTTGTCAGGGGCCGTGCTGCGGTAAAAAGTACCAATCATTGGACTTTTAATAGTAACATAATTATCGGCTTTTACTGGTTCCGCGGGTTTAGCAGGTGCGGCAGGTGCCGCCTGTGGAGCGGGTGCAGCGGCTGGCGCTGAGGTATAATAAGTTTGTTGTGCAGGTTGTGCGTTGTAAACTGCAGGCACTGCATCTTCCTTTTGTTTAATGGTTATTTTAAGACCTTCTTCTTCGATGCTAATTTCGGAGATATTGGTTTTATTAATGATTTTCACCAATTCCTGAACTTGCTTGATATCCATAACGCAATAGGTTGAAATGATAAATATTGCAATAAAAAAATAAAAAAACCGGCGGCTAAAGTATGTATTAAAGATGACAGCCGCCAGACTATAAATAACCGTTTTTTTCAAATTTTATTCAAAATGAACCATTTTTTCAATAAAAG
>JBKJNG010000451.1:0-5433 GCA_046596065.1 Phnomibacter sp.
GAAATTCTTACGTTATGCTGCTATATTTTTTGTGATATCTACGGTAATAGCTTGTTCCAAAAAAGATTCCGGTTCATCAAATCATACAGTCAATATCCGGTTAACCGATAATCCATATAATGCTGAAGAAGTGAATGTGGATGTTAGAAGTGTACAGCTACGAAAAGAAGATGTTCCTGGTGAAGAAGATGGATGGTATTCCATCGATACGGACGATCGTATTTATAACCTGCTCGATTTGCAGAACGATGTAAATGTTTTACTTGCAACTGGTCCTTATCCATATGATCGCATACATGAAATAAGATTGGTGTTAGGGGATAACAACAGTATAAAGATTGCCGGTATTTTATATCCGCTTACTGTGCCAAGTGGCAGTTCGAGCGGGCTTAAAATAAAGATCGATAAACCATTATCACAACCGACAACAGATGTTATTATTGATTTTGATGCAGCCTTATCTGTACATGAAACCGGGAACGGAAAATATATATTGCGACCCGTGCTAAGGTTAAAATAGAAATTATAACTACGTAAAAAAGGCAGTGTGATTAATAGAAACTAATCACACTGCCTTTTTTATTTTTCAGCACTTATGTATCAGATGTGTTTTGTTTCCCACACCAAAGCGCTGGCTCCTAAAATGGCGGCATCGCTTTCCTTTAAAAGACTGAATAATAATTTTACCTTATTACGAAAAATTGGTAAAAGATTTTCTTCCATATGTCTGCGTACAGGTTTTAATAAAAGGTCGCCTGCTTTTGTTGGCCCACCAAAAAGTATAATGGCTTCTGGTGAAGAAAACATGACAAAGTTGGCCAAAGCGAGACCCAAAATTTCGCCTGTATATTCAAACACTTCCTTTGCTATTTCATCGCCGTCCATAGCGCATTCATACACGTTGCTGCTTTCAAGTTCTTCCGGAGTATGGTTACGCAGCAGCGATTTTTTATTATGGTGCTTATCTAACAATTCCAGCGCAGTGCGTCTAATTCCAGTTGCCGATGCATATGCTTCCAGCGACCCATGTGCGCCGGTGCCCTGGTGAAACCTGCCGCCCGGTATTACGATATTATGGCCCAGTTCACCTGCAAAGCCATCATGCCCGTAAATAAGCTGGCCATTGGCAACAATACCGCTACCAACACCGGTACCAAGCGTAATCATTATAAAATCACGCATACCTCTGGCTGCGCCATACATCATTTCGCCAACAGCTGCCGCGTTTGCATCGTTGGTAAGCGAGGCTTCTATGCCAAACTTGGTGGTAATTAATTCAGCTAAAGGAATAATGCCTTTCCAGGGAAGATTTGGGGCATACTCAACAGTTCCTTTGTAATAGTTTCCGTTAGGTGCCCCAACGCCAATGCCTTTAATTTCTACTATGCCACCAACACTTTCAACAGCCGGCATCACCGCATCGTACAAATCATCTATAAACTTTTTTACAGTGCTATGTTTTTTTGTTGATATAGCACCCCGGTAATAGATATCGCCACGCGTATCAACAATACCAAATTTGGTATTTGTGCCACCGATGTCTATTCCAATTGCGTATTGAGGCGTTTTATCTACCGTAATTATTTTAGTTTCCTTCAATGTAAGTTTTGATGGATCACTTTTGTTTTCTTCAACCGGTTTTTTTGTTGCCCTGGCGGTTGCTGCGGTTTTTTCGGCAGTAGTTTTCATTTCTTCTTCACTTATTTTTAAACGGATAAAAAATTTAAAGACCACCCTTTAACTACATTATCTGGCATTTCCATTAATGCTTTTTATCGTTGATTAAAGTTATTAGTGTCCACCACTACTGGTAAGTTTATCAAAATCAATGCCCTGTTTTAGTAAAATTGCTTTAGACTTATATGCATAAAAAGCGAGATATGCAAAACAGACAACGCCTGCTAAATAACTTAAATGAATGCCTATTTTATCGGCTAACACTCCTTGTAGCCAACTAATAATTCCACCTCCCATAATCATCATAATTAGCAAACTGCTTCCCTGGTTGGTATGCTTTCCTAAGCCAGCTACTGCAATTGTAAAAATGCAAGGCCAAAGGGTGCTGCAAAATAATCCGACACTAATAAAAGCATAGGCGCTAACAATGCCTGATGAAAGGATTCCGATAAACAATGCCACGATACCTGCTAAGGAAAATATCAGCAACATTCTTGCAGGATTTCCTTTGCTGGCAATGTCGCAACCAATCATCACTGCAATTACAAGGGCATAAATGTAGAATTGCGAAACATCGTGGCTTGCTATGGTGTTTACGAGCAAGAAAACTGCAAAAGCGATATAAGGCATCAAAAAGCTAAGTATTTTTTTTGTCCCCTGGCTTACATCGAATGCTCCCACGGCACCTGTCCAGCGGCCTATCATTAAACTTGCCCAGTATAGTGAAATATATAGTGAGACTTTTTGAGTAGGCACATTTAAATATTTTTCCAGGTAGGCAGGAAGATTACTGGCGGTTGCAACTTCAACGCCTACATATACAAAAATTCCTATCATTCCCATTACCAATTGCGGATATTGAAATGCGGATGATTTATGAAATAATTTATCTCCCTGCTCTGCTTCATGTTGTGCTACATCGTCAAGGTCAATTTTATTAGGGATGGACGAAAGTTTAATAAACACAGCCACTAAAGCAAAAGCTACCCCCAAAATCAGGTAAGGAATTTTTACACTTTCAATGCTGGCATCAGGGTTGGCTGCTGCAACACTGCCGAAAATCGCAAAACTCACTATCAATGGTCCAATAGTGGTTCCAAAATTATTAACGCCCCCTGCCATTATAAGCCGCTGAGAGCCTGTTTTTGGATCACCCATAATTATCGCTAAAGGATTTGCAGCAATTTGTTGCAGAGAAAATCCAAGACCTACTATAAAAAGGCCCGAAAGCATTAAAGTATATGAACCAGTATTTGCAGCAGGGTAAAAAAGTAAGGTTCCCAGGGCAGAGATTAGCAAGCCAATAGATATACCATTTTTATAACCAATCTTATTAAGCAAATCGCCGCCAGTTATTTTTGAGATTCCGACATAAATTAAAGATCCAATCGTGTAGGCTACATAGAATGCAACAGAAACTAACTGACTTTGGCTTTGACTTAAATTAAAGGCTTTTTTAAAAACTGGAATCAGGATGTCATTACTGGCGGCTACAAAGCCCCAGAAGAAAAAGACAGTAATTAGTACCCCAAACTGATTCCATTTAGTTTGAACGGGCGCTGGAGCAATGGTTACATTTTGGCTCATTGGAATTTTTTTTAAACTTAAGAGTAGTGGTAAAAGTAGCCGCTTTTCTAAAACCGAAAAATATATTATGCTATTAATGCTACGAATACAAAACTCTCCATAAATTGTCATTCGAAGTGAGAATAAATTGTTCGTCGGATTAACTGAGTTATTAAAATTTCTTAGTATAAATCACTCTTAAAGTGCCTATTATTGCTTGAACAAATTTTAAACGATTGCATGGAAATTCTTCACGTTAGCGCCGAATGTTATCCCGTGGCTAAAGCTGGCGGTTTAGGTGACGTGGTAGGAGCGCTACCCAAATACCAAAATAAGATTGGCCACACCGCTAAAGTGGTAATGCCAATGTACCGCACAAAATTCCTTTATGATAATGAATGGGAACTGGTTCATGAAAGCGGATCAAACCTTGGTAATACATGGTTCAAGTATGCTATTATCAAAGAGAAAACAAACAAGCTGGGTTTCGACCTGTACCTCGTTGATATAAACGGTTTTCTCGACCGGGAAAAGATATATGGTTACGACGACGATATACAACGCTTTACAGCTTTCCAGATAGCCGTTGTACACTGGCTTAGCCATTGGGAACATCAGCCTGATGTAGTGCATTGCCATGACCATCAATCGGGCCTGGTGCCTTTTATGATGAAGTATTGTTATGGCTACTACCAATTAAGAAATATACGGACTATTCTTACCATACACAATGCCCAGTACCAGGGCTGGATGGGGTGGGATAAAAAGCATTATATACCCGATTTTGATGATTGGAAAAGTGGTTTGCTCGATTGGCGATCCAATATTAACCAATTGGCTTCGGGTATAAAATGTGCCGATGTGGTAACCTCGGTAAGTCAAAGCTACCTTGGAGAATTACGCAAATCGGCAAATGGGCTTGAAGATTTATTTGAATATGAAAAAGGTAAATGCTTTGGTATTTTAAACGGCATTGATAACGAAGTATGGGATCCGGAAACTGATCCTATGCTGCCTGTGAATTTCAGTATTGAAGATGCCGATGAAGCCAAGGCTGCAAACAAAAAAATCATATGCGAAACCTTTGGTCTAGATGCAAGCCTGCCGCTATTTATATTTATCGGAAGATTGGTGGGAGAAAAGGCGGCTGAAATTTTGCCTGCCGTTATTGCAGAATCAATAAATGCGCATCATAAAAAAATATC
Source organism: Phnomibacter sp. (assembly GCA_046596065.1). Lineage (GTDB taxonomy): Bacteria > Bacteroidota > Bacteroidia > Chitinophagales > Chitinophagaceae > Phnomibacter. The sequence goes on from JBKJNG010000451.1 coordinate 4,449, forward strand.
CTTTTTGGTGTTAGGTAGTGGCGAGCAACAGGTAGAGTCTGATTTGGATGCCCTGAAAGGTTTATACGAAGGCAATTTTAATTGCTATATTGGTTACAACGAAAAGCTGGCCCACCAGTTATATGCTGGTGCCGATTTCTTATTAATGCCAAGCAGGGTAGAACCCTGTGGTTTGAACCAGATGTATGCATTGCGGTACGGCACCGTTCCTATAGTAAGAAATACTGGCGGTTTGCGGGATACCGTAATAGATATCGGAGAACCCGGTTTTATTGGCTACGGCCTGCTGTTTGTTCATCCTGCAGTGTGGGATCTTAATAATGCTATTAGCAGGGCAATGGGCTGGTACACCGAAAAACCAGATATATTAACTGCTGCCAGGCAAAAAATGATGCAGATTGACAATAGCTGGGAAACAAGCGCACAGAGATACATAGAAGTATATCAGAAATAATCATCACATAAAAATTCAAACAAGTGAAATTCCTATCAACTCCAAATGCAGGCAGAAGCAATAGTTTTCAAACTGCAAAGTCTACGCTGGCAGTAATTTTGGGCGGTGGCGCAGGAACAAGATTGTTCCCGCTAACATCTACGAGGAGTAAACCGGCTGTGCCCATTGCCGGTAAATACCGTTTGGTAGATATACCAATCAGTAACTGCATTAACAGCAATATCAACCGAATGTGGGTGCTTACGCAGTTTAACAGCGCCTCGCTTAACAAGCACATTAAAAACACTTATCAGTTCAGCCAGTTTAGCTCTGGTTTTGTAGATATACTTGCTGCTGAACAAACCCCTGATAACCCGGGCTGGTTCCAGGGCACTGCAGATGCGGTGCGCCAATGTCTAAGGCATATTAATCAGCACGAGTCAGATTACATACTGATATTAAGTGGTGATCAATTGTACCAAATGGATTTTCAGACAATGATTGATCAACATGTAGCCTGCGGAGCTGATATATCCATTGCCACAATTCCTG
>JBKJNG010000516.1:0-3384 GCA_046596065.1 Phnomibacter sp.
AAGGCTGACCAATTTTTATTCCGCCAGACTATGTGATTATTCTTTCCATCTTAATGCTACGGCTCCCTTTTACTAAAAGATAATTTCCTGTATCGTTCTGATCTTTCCACCAATCAGAGGCAGCTTCAGCAGTATCAAAAAATAAATAGTCGTGTTTCAAATCTTTAAAATCGCCGCCAACTAACACCACTTTTTTCCATAGATATTTATTTATCAGTGCTAAAAGTGCTTCGTGTTCGGCTATGCTTTCCTCACCTAATTCCATCATGCCACCGAGAAACACCATTTTGTTATCGGCCTGTAATGCAGCAAAATTTTCTATTGCAACCTGCATACTTGTGGGGTTGGCATTGTATGCATCCAGTATGATCCTGTTGCCATCTTTTTCAATCAATTGGCTACGGTTATTCGATGGTTCATAGCTTTCAATAGCTTGTTGAATTTGTTTGAAGGGGATATTAAAATACCGGCCAATTACACAGGCAGCCAACACATTGAAAATATTATAACTGCCCACCAGGTTTGTATGAAGCGTTACAGGATATTCAAATCCATTATTTATTTCTACCCTTACAAAAGGTTCGTTTTGCAAAACATGTCCTGTTACTTCACCTGTTTCGGTGCCATACCAATAAACCTTTTTTAACCCTTTTGCCATTGATTCGAAATAATCAAAATCGGTGCAGGCGAAAGCCACACCATCAGTGTCTCTTAAATAATCAAACAGTTCTCCTTTTCCCTTTCGAACGCCTTCGATTCCGCCAAAACCCTCAAGATGAGCTTTTCCACAATTAGTTATCAGCCCAAGGGTCGGCAGGGTATAAGTACAATAAGCTTCTATTTCTTTTTGATGATTGGCACCCATTTCAACTACCGCAATTTGGGCATCGGTTTTTATCTTCAAAAGTGTAAGCGGGATGCCTATGTGGTTGTTGAGATTGCCAATTGTTGTATACGTAATATATTGTGTGCTCAGCACTGCATGCACCAATTCTTTGGTAGTCGTTTTTCCATTGCTTCCTGTAATAGCTAACACAGGAATATTCAATTGTTGCCGGTGATGTTTGGCCAGGTTTTGCAGCGTAACAAGCACATCTTCTGTAAAAAAAATATTTTGCTTGTTGACAAACTCAATTTCATCGACAATTGCAAATGCTGCACCTGCTTCCAGAGCTTGTACAGCAAGCTGGTTGCCATTGAAAGAGGGCCCTTTCAACGCAAAAAAAAGGGCGCCGGGCTCTACTTGCCTTGTATCTGTAGTAACGATTGGATGCCGGAGGTATATTTCGTAAAGCGCTTCAATAGAAATGGTACTCATAAAAAAATCCCTGTTGCTGCTTGTAAAAAAGCGAATATAGACTGCATTGCAAATTGAATTCAGTTCGTCATTGCAATTATAGATGGGCAAACAAAAACCCGCTGTAAAAGCGGGTTGATGTACAAAGCATATTTGGGATTATCTTCTTTGACGTTTTGTAGGCCAATGGTTACCAGTCTTGGTACGGTTGCCTTCAGGTGAACCAAAATAAGTCATGGCGCAACGGAAGCCGATGGTCATGGATGATTGACTTTCTTCCATAAAACGACGTGTTCCGGGTCCAAGCCAGTATGGGCGATCCATCCAGCTACCACCTTTAATTACTCGGCTTGAATCACCAACCAATGTTGTTTTACCATAGCCATAGCTAGCACCACTTAAACTATCACCATCAAGGTAATTAATAGCGTAATGTTTTTGGTAGTTGCGCCGATGAGCAATATCACTATCATTTTCAGCAACTTCTTTCACGTGGCCCATTGAGTCTTTTTCAAAGCGATCAGCCGGGTTGCCAGTCGTTGCGTCTTTTACATATAATTTCTTGAAATCGTTACCACGAAAGTAGTTGAAATCTTCACCAACTTCATAAGTTGTAGGACGATATACATCACCTACCCATTCGCTAACATTGCCACTCATGTTATACAAGCCAAACGCGTTGGGGTAGAAGCTTTCAACCGGGGCAGTTATAGCTGCACGGTCGTTCAAACCACCGGCAACACCCATCAGGTCGCCTGAACCGCGTTTGAAGTTGGCAAGCATTTCACCCTGCCAGGATCCACGGCGGTTATCTCGCAGACCGTTGTAATTATTGCTCCAGGAATAGACTTGTTTGTTAGCTATTAATTCTTCACCACGTTGTTTTTCTTTTCTGCGTGGCTGTGGATTTTGCCCAATGTAGGCAAGAGCAGCATATTCCCATTCTGCTTCAGTAGGCAGGCGGTAATCAGGAGAAAGGACACCATCTTCAAAAGTTATGCTGGTTCTAGGTTTGCCATTCACATCTTTCAAAGGGTTCTTTTTGCTTTTTGCAGCCGCACCGGGTGCAGGGGTAGTAAGGCCCAAAAGATAGGCTTTGGTATTAAAGGCATCTGCACCTTTACCATTCAGGTTCTGAATTTCTTTTTTGTTGATATAACCGCCATCAACCATTGCCAGTTCGTTTACACGATCGGTACGCCATAAGCAAAAATCGTGGGCCTGGCGCCAGCTAACACCAACTACAGGATAATAGTTGAAGCTTGGATGACGGAAATAGTATTCAACATACGGCTCGTTGAAAGCTAGCTCGTTACGCCAAACCAATGTATCGGGGTAAGCAGCATCCAGTATTTTTTGGTTTGCTGGTTCTCCTTCCGGATCAAAAACGCGGTTCAGCCAAAACAGGTACTCACGATAGTGTACGTTTGCTACTTCAGTTTTATCAATAAAAAACGAGTTAACGGTTACTCTTTTTGGAACGTTATTCCAATCAGCCATCACATCTTCTTCAGTAGCGCCCATTACAAATGAACCGCCCTGTACAAATACAAGACCCGGACCGGCCTTGATATCTTTCGGCTTGGCTACACTGAAGCCACCCTGGTTTTTATCATTATAGCTCCAGCCCGTAGATCCGGATTTCTCTTTTTTCTTAGCAAAAAGACCACCGTTTTTACAAGATGAAACTGCTGCAACGGTTGCTGCAAAAAGCAGAACATGGGTTACTCTAGTCAATGCGGACATTTATAAAAATTTATTATTTAACGTTGTGTAAATCCAAATATTGTATTAAGCTGGGTCGCGAAAATAACTTATCTCAATAATTATACCGAAAAATAAGATGAGCACTACTGATTAATGTTTCCCACACCTGTGTATTACTCAAAATCCCTTATTCCACCGTAACACTTTTTGCAAGATTACGTGGTTTGTCTACATCAATTCCTTTATTTAAGCCCACGTAATAACTAAGTAACTGAAGTGGTACTACACTTATCATGGCACCAAGCACTTCATCAGCGTCCGGCACAACAATTACATCATCAGCCATTGATGGGATGATTGTATCTCCCTGGCTTACAACG
>JBKJNG010000564.1:0-5952 GCA_046596065.1 Phnomibacter sp.
AGTTGGGATACTACGCATTATAATACTGTAACCGATGGTAATGCCAAATGGATGGTAACTATTAAAACTCCAAAAGCCGGCGGACCTTTTACCGTTTCGTTAAAAGGCGATAACCAAATTACACTTGATGATGTATTGATCGGCGAAGTGTGGGATTGCAGCGGGCAAAGCAATATGGAAATGAGCGATAGCTGGGGCAAACAATTGTATAGTGATGAAATAGCCAAAGCAAATAACCAGGATATTCATTTTTTTCATATCCCAAAACTTACGGCCGAATACCCGCAGGAAGACACCAAAGCGCATTGGGCAGTTTGCAGTCCTGAAGATGCAAAACGCTTTAGTATGGCCGGTTATTTTTTTGGAGAAAAACTGCAGCAAACACTACACGTACCGGTTGGATTAATAAGTGCCAACTGGGGCGGTACACCTGCCGAAACATGGACGCCAAAAGAAAGCGTTGAAAGCAATGCGGTACTAAAAGAAGCTGCTGCTAAAATTAATAAAAGCAATGGGTGGCCTAATGGTATTTCGCTTGCTTATAATGCCATGATCTATCCCATTACTAATTACAATATTGCCGGTGTAATCTGGTACCAGGGTGAAAGTAATGTGGGCACGGCTTCAACCTACAGCAGTTTGTTTTCCACCATGATAAACAGCTGGCGTGCCATTTGGAAAAAAGATTTCCCTTTTTACTTTGTGCAAATTGCACCATTTGAAGGCTATGGTACCAATAATAACGGAAGCATTTTACGTGAACAACAAACCAAAACATTATCCGTTGCCAACACAGGCATGGTAGTAGTTTCTGATATTGTTGAAAATGTAAAAGATATTCACCCGAGAGATAAAAAAGACGTTGGCTTACGGCTTGCAAATATTGCTTTAACCAAAACCTACGGCATGGTAAACCTCCCTTATCAATATCCTATGTATTACAATATGCTGGTTGAGAAACACAAGGCAAAAATTTCATTCTCCAATGCAGAAAAAGGCTTAATGGCAAAGGGTGATACCATCAGCGGATTTTATATTGCCGGCGCCGATAAAATATTTGTGACTGCGCAGGCAAAAATTGTTGGCAACACTGTAATTGTTTTCAATAAAAATGTAAAAGAACCAGTTGCGGTGCGCTTTGGTTTTACCAGCGCATCCATGCCAAATTTATTTAGTAAAGAAGGGTTGCCTGTTAATCTTTTTAGAACCGATGATTGGGATGATGTGCCGACTTTGAAGTAGTGGTTTGGTTGTTAGTTGATAAGGTAATAAGTTGATAAGGGGTAGGTTTGATTGTTGAAGTTAAAAATTCGAGCAGTAAAGCAACAAATAGCAAAAAACAATCTTGATTGAAAATGTTATTCGCTGGTTGAATTAAAAACTCCTGCCAAAATAATATTGACAGGAGTTTTTTGTGTGAGTAAACTGTTTTTTTAAGTGATTTAAACAAAGCAGCAATAAGATATTTCCATTGCTAATTTTTTTTTGGTTAGTGTGAGAAAGAAGAAGAGAGATGCAATGATTTGCACCTCCCATAGTGTGTTAACGGTTAGTATTACCACAGCTACAGTTGTTGCCGCAGCTGCAGTTTTCTCCGCAAAGACATACTTCACAGTTACAGGTACCTTTGCAATAAGATGATTGATTCGTTTTCATGATTGTTTTGTTTTTATTATGATCAATTATTTTGACAACACAAAACTACCTTGCGCACATGCCACTGCTCTTATGCTATTAAGGGGAAGATGTATATAATTTTTGGATCAGAGTTTATCCAGCGATTTGCGCTTGGATGCTGCGATTTTTTTATAGTGCGAAGGAGTAAACCCGGTAACTTTTTTAAACTGCGCCGATAAATGATGTACACTGCTGAAACCAGTTTGATAAGCAATCTCTGTTAACGAAAGTTGATCGTACACTAACAATTCTTTTACTTTTTCCATTCGCTGTAAAATAAAAAACTGCTCAATGGTTTTTCCTTCGATGGAAGAAAACAAATCACTTAAATAACTATAGTCGTATGAAAGTGTTTTTGTGATATGGGAAGACAACTTAATCGTTTCATTGTCGCTGCCCAGATCAATATACTGCAACACCAGGCGCTTTATTGTTTCAATGATATTATTTACTCTTGTTTCAATCAGTTCAAAACCTACTTTTTGTAATGAAGTTTCCAACTGTTTGTATTCTTCTTCTGTAAGTTTCTGCTGTAAATGCACTTCGCCCAAGTCTACCTTGCTGAAAGGAATATTCAGTTCATTAAGAATATTCTCAACAGTCATAATGCAGCGTTGGCAGACCATGTTTTTTATGAGCAATTTGGTTGTATTTGTTTTCATTGGGGTTAAGCTTTTATAGTACGGGGTCGTTTTATGAATTAACAGGAAAGGTTACGATACTTTTATTATTTATAAAAATTTTTGTCCGGAATAATGGCGGTGACAAAGGGCCGCGTGTAAATGAGATTTGTAAACGAAGGTGAGCATTGTCTGTTTATTTTATTCATCAAAACCTATCCCCACCAAAACGCCGCAGCAATAATACAATACAAGCCAATTAAAGCAAGGCCCTCAAGCCAGATAGATTCGCCGTCAAATACTACAAATGCGCTTACTATAACGGCTAATGCTAACGCAACCAATAATAAAGGACTCAATACAAAAGATAGAATAGCTCCGCCCATAAAAAAGGAAAGCAACACAAGCAATGGAAACAATCCCAAAGCGATTTGTAGTGAACTGTTAAGAATTACGCTCACCGCATAGTCTGCTTTATTCTTGTAAGCGAGTTGAATACCCACTAAATTTTCAATGGCATTTCCGGCAATAGCCACAATAACCAAACCAGCAAAAACATCATTAATACCTAAGGCTTTCATTGCCGGCTGCAATGCTTCTACAAACCAGTCGGACACAAATGCCGCTCCCGCACCTGCACCAAGCAGTACAATAATTGTAACAGGTAATGACCACGAAGCCTTATGCACTTCAGACTTTTCTGCCGGAACAATAGATTTATCACCTTTGATTGAAAAAGAAAGGCTTGCAATAAAAACAATCAATAATACAATCGCCACCATTACATCCAGCGTGTTTATATGTGCGCTTGCAGGTGTATGCAAGGTCGCTGCCAGTGTAGGAATACCCAAAGCCGCGAAGGCAAGCAACATCAATGTAGCCATCATTTTAGGAGACTCTGAATTAAATTTTTGTGTGCCGTTTTTTAAACCACCGAATAGTAGTGCTAGCCCGAATACAAGTAATGAATTACCAAGAATAGAACCCACTAATGCAGCCTGCACCACTTTGTCGAGTCCGGCCCGCAATGCAAAGATGGCAACGAAGAGTTCTGGTAAATTACCTAATGCGGACTGCAGTATTCCTGTAACCCCCGGCCCCATACGACTACCCAGTTGTTCGGTTGCATGCCCCACTATCATTGCAAGTAAAACCAAAGCAACAGCCGTTATAGCAAAAAGAATTACTGCATTAATTTTATAATGAGTTGCAATGCCGGTGATTAAAGTGGCCAGCGCTGCAACAGTTATTATAAGTATATCTTTTTTTGTCACGCAGATTATTTTAAATATTGAACAATTTAAATAAATTATAGACAATACGAACTGCGATACTAAATCATTTTTCGCCCTACAAAAAGCATGGCCTTATTTAAATGAGGGGAGCATTTATCATCCTTCCGAAAGTTTCCCGACAAAATACTCTTCACCCAATTCCACTTTTCTGAATGAACGGTTCAATTCATTTAGCATGTTCTCTATGCTTATAATACTTCGCTGGCAGACCATGATTTTAATGAGCAGTTTGGGGGGTAGATGATTTCATTGATAGTACGTTAATTTAATCTTGTTTTAAGATTAAGCGATGCACAGAATGCCCGTTGCATAAAAAGCTCCTGCTACCATTACGATAACAGAAGCTCTGGGAGTTAACACATCAACCAGTCAACCACTATTCTCCTTCCGTCGCATCATGCTTGCCCGGCTTGCGAATGCGGTTTGTTTCAGCGCCACACATCTTGACAATTTTTGGCGTAAACTTTCCAACAATATCTACCAGTGCTTTCTGTGATGCCATAACCACTTCAATATCCTTGTAGGCAAATGGCGCTTCATCTAATCCGCCACCAAGTAGTTTTACATGGTGTTTGGCCAGTTCTTCGTTCAACGCATGTTGGGTGATGTTTGCCTTGGCGGCCGTACGGCTCATTCTGCGGCCTGCACCGTGTGAGGCTGAGTTAATGGATGCCTCCTCACCTTTACCCTTCACAATAAAGCCGGGCGCCGTCATGCTGGCGGGAATAATACCCAGTACATCTTTACCGGCAGGGGTTGCGCCTTTGCGGTGTACAATCACTTCTTTGCCTTCATGCATTTCCTTCCAGGCGAAGTTGTGATGGTTTTCTACCATCTTCACGGGTTTGCGGCCCAACTGCTTTGCAATCTTCTCATGGATCACGTGGTGACAGGCGCTGGCATAGTCACCGGCAAGGTTCATGGCCAGCCAGTATTCGATGCCTTCGGCTTCATCCATCATAAGCCATGCAAGATGTTTCGCTTCCTGAGGCAAACGGCGTTTGCTGATTGCAAGCCTGGTGTAATGATTGGCAATGTTTGCACCCAACGCCCGGGAACCACTATGCGTTACCAAACCGACATACATTCCTGCAGGTACGTTCAATACATCATCCGTTTCAGTCACTTCCACCATGCCAAACTCCACGAAATGGTTACCACTGCCGCTGCTGCCCAATTGTTTCCATGCACGGGTATGCAAGCTTTTCAGCAAGGGCATTTCAAAAAATAATGGGTTGTCCATTATTGCATGATTTGCCGAACGCTGAAACTGCGCGCCACTGCCAAACAAAGTGGCTTCGTTTATTTCACGCGTAAAGAATGCTTCGCGTTGCACCAGGTCTTTTGGATCAAGATCAAAAATACTCAGGCACATACGGCAGCCGATGTCAACACCAACGCCATAAGGGATTACCGCGTTTTCTGTTGCCAGCACACCGCCAATGGGCAGGCCATAACCATGATGCGCATCGGGCATTAATGCGCCCGCCACACTAATAGGTAATTTAGCCGCCTGGTACATTTGGTGCATAGCGCCATCTTCAATATACTCCTGTCCAAAAACATTGAATTGAATACCCTGTTGGTTTAGTGAAATCTCTGCGCCCCCCGCCGATTCTTTTGGCAACAATTTTTCTACAATGGGTTGCAGCAATTCATCATTGGCAAATTGCAGGGGAGATTCCAATATTGCTTTCAATATTTCGATTGCTTTTTCTTTTGTGTAATGTTTAAAATGTCTTTCCATCACATTCATAGCCACAGGAATCACCGGGCTTTCGGGATAACCGATAGCACGTAATTCTTTGGCTGTAATTTTTAACTTAGTCATGATCTTTTTTTTGTTCTCTTTAGTCGCATTTTTCTTCGCGACAAAAACAAATACGATTTTTTATTTTTTAAGAATAATGATAGCAGCATCGTTGTACTGTCCGCGATTGCTATCGGGATGCTACTTAAACACTCAAATCCCTAACTTTTACCGTTATAGCTGTGGGTGTAGATGATTACTTTCGACCTCAAACCGTATAACATCACCGTCTTTTCTATTAAAGCCGTTTATAACTTTTTGGCGCCTTCCTCAATTGCCGGGTTTTGTGATCAATATAAAATCTGGGCCTTTTTTCAATGCTTAACAATTCAAATTTTCTACCGTACCAATAGTAGTAGATTTTTTTATTTTCCATAACAGTATTCAGTTGCACAAAATCGAAAAGGTGATTGAAAACGTGCAAACCATTCACCGTATTTTTATTGAGCTTGCTGCATAATTCAGCATGCACTTTATCCCAGTTTTTTCCAACATGCGATACTAAGAAACGCATCAGTTGTTCCAGGTTATCATTAAAATTTTTTGTACC
>JBKJNG010000081.1:0-2861 GCA_046596065.1 Phnomibacter sp.
CTGCTACCGCCAGCGTCTAGCTGCTGCGTTAAATAGTATCCAACAAACCGTAAAATTTTCTAAGCCTTTATTATCCTTGTAGTTTAAACTACATCTAAGCACACATCACAGCCCATGCCTGATGGCTACCAAAAACCTTTTTCCGCGCCTTCACACTACAAAAATAACACAGCTTGCTTATTGTATTTATTGCGGTATTCTATCGGTGTTAAACCCGTAATTTTCTTAAACAAATCACGAAACGCTTTTGTATCCGTGTAACCCACATCATACATTACTTCCGAAATATTTTTACGGCTGGTTTCAAAACTTCTTTTGGCAGCTTCTACTTTTATCCGTTGCGTATATTCTATCACCGTATTGTTGGTTGCCTTTTTAAATCTTCTTTCAAAACTTCTTCTGCCTATGCCAAACCTATCAGCTAATTCATCAATCGTAATTTTATCCTGAAAGTTGGCCTCAATATATTCCTGTGCCTTTTTTATTTCAACATCCTTGTGTTCTTTCTGGCCTTTAAACATCGCAAATGCTGCCTGACTATCTCTGTCAATATCAATTGCAAAATATTTTGATGCAAGAATGGCTGTTGCTCTGTCAGTATATTTTTCCACCAGGTACAAAAGCAAATTCCAATAGGAGTTTGCACCACCGCTTGAATAAATTTTTTTTTCTTCTGTAACAATGCTTCCTTCCACTACTTCCACTTCGGGAAACATTTCGCTGAACTCCGTTTGGTAGCCCCAATGGCTTGCACATTTTTTTCCATTAAGCAAACCGGTGGAGGCTAACAGGAAAGCACCTACACAAAGCGATGCTACTTCTGCACCTTTATTGTATTGTTCCTGAATCCATGGGATAAGGTTTTTATTTTTTGCCACAGCAGTTTTCATATCGCCAAACAACGCAGGTATAAAAATCAAATCTGCTTTGCTCACCTCTTTCAATTGCTTATCGGGCCGCACTGAAAATTTTCCGTCATTCAGTTTTACTTCCTTCTTCAAACCTACCAACTCCACTTTGAACAATGGTTTTTTTCCAGACACTGTTAGAAACTGATTTACAGCAGTAAATAAATATTGAGGGTCAGCAATGGCTTGCATCACTGACGATTCCGGAACAAGAATGGCTACATTTTTCATTCGACAAATATAAAAAGTTGTTTTGTCATAATCAGCCTCGTAAGTTGACGCATACGCCACTCACGGTTTTCGTTTTAACCCTGCATCTTTGTATCGTTAATTAAAATAAATAATTTTAAAATAATAAAAGTCTGTTTAATTTTCATAAAAATTAATTGGTATGGATGAATGTCGCAGTTAGCTTCCCTCTAAAAAAATACTTCCGCTTCCCTTCTCCCCTTGGAGAAGGTGCCTGAAAGGCGGATGAGGTCTGGGAGAGGGACACAAGGGTGAGGCGAATGAACAGATAACTTAAAAGCAATTAAATTTAGCTTAAACAAATAAAAATTAACAAACATAAACAGGCTTTATAATGAGTAATAGAATTACGGTAACTGCTACCATAGATGCAGACACAAAAAAAGTTTGGGAGTACTACACCAATCCTGAACACATTACCAAGTGGAATTTTGCTGACCCGAGTTGGCACTGTCCAAATGCAAGTAATGATTTAAGAATAGGTGGAAAATATTTTGCAAGAATGGAAGCGAAAGATGGTAGTTATGGTTTTGATTTCGAAGCCATCTATGATGAAGTTAAATTAGGCGAGAGTTTTACTTATTCTTTTGGCGGTAGAAAAGCAACTGTTGAATTGAAATATTTAGACAACCAAACAGAAGTTATGGTTGTTTTTGACGCTGAAACCGAAAACCCAGCGGAGATGCAAAAAGAAGGATGGCAAGCCATTCTAAACAATTTCAAAAATTACACGGAAACAAATTAAATTTCACACTTAAAAAATTAAAATATGATAAACCAAATTTATCAATGCTTATGGTTTGATGGTCAAGCTAAAGCCGCAGCAGAGTTTTACTGTTCCATTTTTAAAAATTCAAAAATAGTTTCCGAAAATCCAATGGTGGTAATCTGGGAATTGAACGGTACTAAATTTATGGGTTTAAACGGTGGACCAACATTCAAAATTAACCCTTCTATTTCCATTTTTGCCACCTTTGAATCGATTGACGAAACCAATTTTGTGTGGAATAAACTTTTTGAAGGAGGTAAGGCATTAATCGCAATTGATAAACAAGATTGGAGTGAAAGATATGGCTGGCTTCAAGACAAATTTGGAATGACCTGGCAAATTTCAGTAGTTAATAATGCAGGTGACCAACCTTCCATAAAACCAGCTATGTTGTTTACAAATGAAAAATTTGGCAAAGCAGAAGAAGCGATTAAATTTTATACATCCACATTTGATAATGCTAAGATTGACTTACTGATAAATTATCCTGAAGGTAGTCCTTTTGAAGGAAAAGTAATGTATTCAGAATTCAATTTGCAAGAACATGAATTCGCTGCCATGGATGGTCCTGGCAATCATGAATATGCGTTTAATGAAGCCGTTTCAATTGTGGTGGATTGCGATACACAGCAGGAAATAGATTACTACTGGAACAAGCTCACTGAAGGGGGCGAAGAAAGTAAGTGCGGTTGGTTAAAAGACAAGTTTGGTTTATCGTGGCAAATTGTTCCCTCCATCCTTGGAAAATTAATGAACGACCCAACCAAATCACAAAGAGTGATGGAAGCATTCTGTAAAATGAAAAAATTTGACATTGAAAAATTAATGGAAGCTTGAAGAGGAAGTAGGATCAAAAGCAGAAAGATATTGCCTTCTTTTAGCTTTATGTAAGCATGTAACCACTTCTGCTAACGACTGAATAGAATATCCTAAGA
>JBKJNG010000285.1:0-4031 GCA_046596065.1 Phnomibacter sp.
ACTATCACACGGTGTCGTTTTACAATAGCGGCAGACAATATTTTTACAGAATCAGGTGTTTTTTGTGAACCGGGTCTTGTAGAAAATATAGCACAAACTGCAGCTGCCGGCGTGGGTTATACCGCACAGCAAACAAAACAACCCGTTCCTCTAGGCTATATTGGCGCCATAAAAGATCTCGAAATTTTTTTACTGCCAAAAGTGGGCGATACTATTGAAACAGAAATTGAAATAAAAAATCGGGTGTTTGATGTAACGCTGGTTAGTGGAACCGTTTATTGTAACAATGAGTTGGCCGTTAAATGCGAAATGAAAATTTTTATTACCAAACCATCATAATTCACCTTTTATGAAAACAATTAAAAATTTAGTTGCAGCATGCATGCTCATTTTGCCTTCTCTAATTACAGGCAATCTTTTTGCACAAACAGCAAAAGACATTTTTTCATCATCCGAAACGCCTATTACCTACCTGGGTATTGATTTTAGCAAAGCAAAATTGCTGGGCGATGCCGGTGCTGATGCCTATGCGATAAAAACAAGAATTTTTTCTTCAATTAACCAGGTGGTCGTAAACGAGGCAAAGAAATATGACATAAATAAAGCATTGCAAAAAACCAACGTAAACAGCGATATCAGTGTAACAGAAGCACAGAATGCAAAGGTGGAAGTGGATAGCATCAAATCTTTTAATACCGCCGATTTTTCAAGGTTCAACGCCGTCACTATTGATAAGATGGTAAAGGGTTATAAGTTTAACGCCAAATCCGGTATCGGCATGGTATTCATAGTAGAAGCTATGAGCAAGACGCAGGATAAAGCAGCTGTTTGGGTTACATTCGTAAATATGGCCAACGGCAAAGTATTGCTAACCGAAAGAATGCTTGGTAAAGCAGGCGGTATTGGCTTTAGAAATTATTGGGTGAAACCAGTAGGGGAAATTATTGAAGATATTCAGAAAAACAAATACAAACAATGGAGCGCCACCTATAGGTAAAAGCTGTTTACAGCAACCCTGGTTATGGGCAAACAAGTATGCTACAATCATTATCGGTACAAACAAATGTTGCAGTTAGATTTAATGAAGCCGATCCACTTGGTATTGTGTGGCATGGTCATTATGTAAGATACTTTGAAGATGGCCGTGAGGCTTTTGGCAAAAAATACGGTTGTGGGTATCTTGATTTTTATAGGAACGGATACGTTGTTCCTATTGTAAAAATTGATTGTGATTATAAGAAATCACTCCGGTATGGCGACTCGATCATCATCGAAGCCACCTACCTGCCATCTGTGGCGGCCAAAATCATTTTTACCTACCAGCTTTTTAATGAAAAAACGGGCGAACTGGTGGCGAAGGGATCTACCACCCAGGTTTTTTTAGATACCGATACAAACACATTGCAACTGGCAACCCCAGCCTTTTTCCAGGCATGGAAAAAAGAGCAGGGTTTTGAAAGTGGCCTTGATAGCTAACGATTTGAACGCACCTTAAAACGGGAAAGGGTCATAATATCGATCCGTTTTTTGCAGACCTCAACATCCAATTTTTAAATATGCCGGTTTATGTAATTGCAGATAATATTGTTTCGCCACTGGGAAATACCACGGGTGAAAATTTCAATGCCTTATTGCAGGGGCATTCCGGCATTCGGCTTCATAGCATACCTGCCATACATAAACACCCATTTTACGCTTCATTGTTATTGAACCTTGAAGCCGAAGATGGCACAGCATATACTCGTTTTGAGCGGATGCTTATCCGTTCAATATCAAAAGCGCTCAACGATAGCAAAGTGGATATCACCAGTGCTTCAACGGGTTTGGTTATTGCCACCACAAAAGGCAATATCAGTTTGATTGAAAGCGAAAATTACCCGGAACAAAAATTGCCGCTTCATTATTCGGCCAGCATGGTCGCAGCACATTTTGGACATCCAAATAAGCCGGTGGTAGTTAGCAATGCTTGTATATCGGGCCTTACCGCATTAATTACCGGCAAACGAATGATTGATGCCGGCCAATATAAAAACGTTGTAGTCGCCGGTGCTGATGCCATTAGCGCCTTTGTGTTTTCGGGCTTTAATGCTTTCCAGGCAGTAAGCCCTTCACCATGCAAGCCATACGATAGCCAGCGCAGTGGTGTAACGTTGGGCGAGGCTGCCGCAACTATTATTTTATCAGCCGAAGGCGATGGAATCCGGTTAACCGGCAGCGCAGGCAGTAACGATGCCAATCATATTTCAGGTCCATCCCGAACGGGTAGAGAATTAAGTATTGCCATGAAAAAGGCAATGACAGATGCAGGTATCGGAGCAGGCGATATCGATTTTATTTCTGCCCATGGCACTGCCACTTTGTATAACGATGAAATGGAAGCAAAAGCAATTACATTAGCGGCATTGCAAAAAGTACCTGTAAATAGCATGAAAGGGTATTACGGTCACACGCTTGGTGCGGCCGGAATCCTGGAATCTGTTATCGCCTTACAGTCTATAAAAACCGATACCATATTACCCACTTTGGGCTTTACGGAATTGGGCGTTTCGGAGCTAATTGCAGTATCCCCCACACTTCAACACAAAAAAATAAGACATTGCCTCAAAACAGCTTCTGGTTTTGGAGGTTGCAATGCTGCTGTAATATTTAGTAATTAGCCAATCAAAATGCCGTTGATGACAAACCAGTTTTTTACTACAGATAACAAATCGGCTATAGAGGCAAAGGGCCTTGCGCAGTGGATAGCATTTGGCCCCATGATTTTCCAGGCTTCCAGAGTTTTACGCGATACCGGCATATTGAAAGCACTTGAAGATAGCTTGCCTGTTGGTTTAACCATTGCGGATGTAGTTGAAAAAGTAACATTATCTGAATACAGTGTAAGAGTGTTACTCGAGTCTGGGTTAAGTATTGGCCTTGTAGTTATTGATGAAAATGAGTGTTACAACATTACAAAAACAGGCTATTTTATCCTGCATGATAACCTGACAAACGTAAACATGAACTTTGTACACGATGTGTGTTACCAGGGCATGTTTAACCTTGATAAAAGTATCGAATCAGGCAAACCCGAAGGTCTTTCGGTATTTGGTGCGTGGGATACTATTTACGAAGGATTGAGTGAGTTACCCGCTCATGTTCAAAAAAGCTGGTTCGAATTCGATCATTTCTTTAGCGATAATGCCTTTAATGCGGTTTTAAAACTCGTAATGAAAAGCAAACCAAAAAAGTTGCTTGATATTGGGGGTAACACCGGCAAATGGGCCATTGCATGCACCAAACATTCCGACGAAATTACTGTTACGATTATGGATCTTCCCGGCCAGTTAAATATGGCTGCTAAAAATATCGGAGCGCAGCATTTAACTCACCGGGTTCATTTTCACCCTATAAATATTCTTGATGAAACAATATCCTTTCCTAAGGGGCATGATACCATTTGGATGAGCCAGTTCCTGGATTGTTTTTCTGAAGAACAGATTGTATCGATTTTAAAAAGATGCTATGATGCGCTTGATGAAGACGGGCAGGTGTTTATAATGGAACCGTTTTGGGACCGGCAGCAATATGAAACCGCCGCTTTTTGCCTGCACCAGACATCGCTTTACTTTACAGCGCTCGCCAATGGCAATAGCCAGATGTATGACTCAAGGATTTTTATAAAATGTATTGAAAAAGCAGGTTTTACTGTTACTGAAAAGGTTGAAAAAATTGGGCTAAGCCAATCTTTGCTCAGGTGTCATAAAGCAGTTACCACTAATCAATCTAAAAAATATCACTCAAAAGCTTTAGTAAATTAAAACCCTCTCCTATGGAAAACCAAAAAACCGATGTGCTGGTAATTGGCGCCGGCCCCGCCGGAACTATCGCAGCATCCATTGTAAACAAAGCCGGATATTCGGTGAAAATTGTTGAAAAGCAACTGTTCCCCCGATTTGTAATTGGTGAAAGCCTTTTGCCAAGATGCATGGAAGCGTTGGACGAAGCTGGCTTTTTGGAGGCCGTTAAAGCCAAAGGATTCCAGGAAAAAT
>JBKJNG010000304.1:0-3469 GCA_046596065.1 Phnomibacter sp.
AGCCTTGGTGGTTTGCATGATGAAAGTGAAATACGCGGACATCGCAAAACATATATCGGGGCCATGCCCGGCCGCATACTGCAAAACATCCGCAAAATAAAATCGGGTAACCCGGTAATGATCCTCGATGAAATTGATAAGATAGGAAACGATTTTCGTGGTGACCCAAGCAGTGCATTGCTCGAAGTACTGGATCCCGAGCAAAACCACACATTCTACGATAACTATCTTGAACTCGAATATGACCTGAGTAAGGTGCTGTTTATTGCCACGGCTAACAAGCTGGATAGCATTCAACCCGCATTGCGTGACCGTTTGGAAATTATTGATTTAAGCGGCTATGCGATTGAAGAAAAAATTGAAATAGCCAAACGCCATTTGGTACCAAAACAAAAAGAGGCGCATGGGCTTCAAAAAATAAAGTTCAATATTCCGGATAACGTACTGGAAAAGACAATAGAGAATTATACAAGGGAAAGTGGTGTACGGGAACTTGACAGGCAACTTGCCAGCATAATGCGTTACGAAGCCCGGGAGTACGCCACTAAAGACAAGATAAAACCTACCCTTACGGCGCCTGATCTGCAGAAGGTATTAGGCATGCCAAAATATAGCAATGAAATTTACAAAACCGCTAATATGCCCGGCGTGGCGGTTGGTCTTGCGTGGACTTATGTTGGGGGAGATATTCTTTTTATTGAAAGTATTTTGGCTGATGGCAAAGGTGAATTAAAGCTTACCGGTAACCTTGGCAATGTTATGAAAGAGAGTGCGAGCACGGCTTTAAGTTACCTGCAGGCAAACGCTAAAAAGTATGGTGTTAATCCTGATTTGTTTGGTAAAAAGAACATTCACGTGCATGTGCCGGAAGGTGCAGTGCCAAAAGATGGCCCAAGTGCTGGTATTACAATGCTTACATCCCTTACATCGGCGTTTACAGGCCGCAAGGTGAAGCCTTATCTTGCTATGACAGGTGAAATTACCTTACGGGGCCAGGTATTGCCAGTGGGCGGAATTAAAGAAAAAGTACTGGCAGCCAAGCGTTCCGGTTTAAAAGAGATCATTATGTGTTCGCAGAACCAGAAAGATGTAAACGAAATAGATCCCCGCTATATTAAAGGAATGCAGTTTCATTATGTAAAAACCATGAAAGAAGTACTTGACCTGGCATTGGTATAGCAACAACACTAAAAAAGAATTATAACAAAAGGGCTTTTGAAAGAGAGCCTTTTTTATTATACGGTTGTATTGTTTTATATGCAAATCTGCCTTTTTACAGCCATTATTTGCTTGTGACAATTTTTGGTACTAGATTTAATGAGTACATGAAGCAAGTAATTCTGACATAGTAATCTCAACCTGCTAAACCGCCCCCAAATGGAAAACATGCAGCAAAGCTTTTTTCAGCACATCAAACAAACCCTTCCTTCTCATCTTTCATTAGTGGATGAAGTTGCAACGCTTCTTAACATTAGTAACGACAGTGCTTACCGCAGAATACGAAACGAAAAACCTATTTCATTTGAAGAGATCCAGATTTTAGCGGCGCATTTTAATATCTCCGTTGATCAATTATTAAATCTTCAGACTGATACAGGAAGTTTCGTTGGCAACTACATAACTCCTGAAAATTTTGATTTTACATTATATCTCGAAAAGAGTCGTAAAACGCTTGAAATGATCAGCGGTTTTAAGGAAAAGGAACTATTCTATTGTTGCAAAGATTTTCCGTTGTTTTATTATTACGGATTTCCTCAATTAGCCGCTTTTAAATATTTTATATGGATGAAGACGTCGCTAAATTTTCCTGCTCTTGCAAATGAGCCGTTCAGCTTTGACCATTATTTGAAACCTTTTGCCGAAATCGGTGAAAAGATTTTCCGCCTGTATTTGAGCATCCCTGGTACCGAGATCATGAATGTAGAAAACGTTATTACTACACTTCAGCAAATTGAGTACTGCAAGGCATCTTACATGTTTACATCACCCGACGTGGTTACAACGTTACTTGACAGGTTAGAAGACATGGCGAATCATTTGTGCAGGCAGGCTGAAGAAGGCGTAAAATTTCATCCTGCAAAAGGGCCAAACAGCCAATCTCCAAAATATACGTTGTACGCTAATGATTTTATGATAGGTGATAATTCAGTGGTAGCTATTTATGATGGCAGTAGCACTTCATTTATAACCCATAGCCATATTAATTTTATTTCAATCAGTGATCCGAAATTTACAGCTTATCATTTCCGGTTTATTAAGAACATTATTAAAAAATCGATTTTGATCAGCGAAGCAGGTGAAAAATACAGGGCCCGTTTCTTTCACCTGATCTTTCAAAAAATAGAGCAGTGCCGGAACAACGAACTGCAAATGGTTGGTTAACTGAGCATGCGTTATTACTACAGCGGAAACCTATAGCCCAATCCTATATTGCGAACTGAGTAATGCTCCGTTACATCATCATAATCTTTGTAGTAACCGTTGAATACATAGTATTTTGTAGCAGCATTAATGAAAAGACCTTTGTAAATCTCTATGCGCAAATCCATTCCAGTATTTTGGAGTAAATGTGTAGCCTTGTATCCATTTACGGTTATCGTTTCTGCAACACTTGTATTGAGGTTTAAGAACAGCTTATTAAAGAGCGTTAAGCTTACCCCGGCATTCAGACTAATACCCGAGCAATAATCATAGTTTCTTCCTTCGCCATAATACATATGTGTGTTATGAACGGCGGCTAATGCAATAATGCCCGTTCCCGCTGTTAATTGAACCTGAACATTTTTTGATAGGTTAATTCGCGACAACAAATTTGCTTTAATGCTTTGTGCTCCATAAACAAAATTGTTATTCTGCATATAGTCATAATTCATCGAGATATTAAATACGTGGGTAGCAATTGTAGTTTCATGCATTTTCTTTCCATAGATACAGCCTTCAATTTGTAAGGAATTTAATTTCGCTGTATCGGAATTACCGATTTCTGCGAGCAATGAGAAATTGTCGAAAGGTATCTTGCAATCACTAAAACTTTCTCCATATTGAAGGTGCAAACGTGAATAAATACCCTTGCGACTGACTAACACTGATTTGTTGTCCCCGGATGTTACCTGGCGCATCCCTGCTTCAGTTGTGGTGCTCGTGATAAGTTTCTGTTTCGGGGAATATTTCTTTCCATATTTTAATCTTCTCACCAAAACCTGGGCTAACCGGGCATTCATTTCGCCCATTACTATTCCGCCGAACGCGGTATTTATAATATCATTAGGTGCCGGTACATGTGTTTCAAAAACAGTTTCCCATGTATAGCTTCCTAATACAGCTGCAGGAATCGACTCCCAAAAATTGTAACCGTTACTTCTGAAAGTATTAAAGAAAAGATTTCCATGAAATGGATGCATAAACTGGTTATCACAAAATTTGTTGTCATCCCATTCCCAACTGCTTAAATGAAAATTTGAATCAATTG
>JBKJNG010000401.1:0-4281 GCA_046596065.1 Phnomibacter sp.
TGATACTATTAAAACAGAAAACCTTTATTCATTCGACGGAAAGCCTGCCTTTTCACTGGGTCAGGGCCAATAAAAACAAAAAACAACAAGTATGACAATACAACTAATACATGGTCAATTCAGCGCACAGGATGCTATTGACATCCTTACACAAATGGTTAACGTGAAGATAAAATTTCATGAAAATAAAATTAACAACGGACATGCTGAAGAGGACATAAAAATGAGGGAAAAAAGAATTAAGCAATTACAGCAAGAGCTGAAGGAAATCAGAAATTATATCGAAAACCAGGGAGAAAATATTGCGATAGAGAGCGAACTTTTATTTAAATAAAATGAAGAAGAATCATAGTTTTAAACTGATTGATGGACAGTTTTCCCCATCGGACGCAGGTAAGGTTGTTTTTGCGCTTGTGAGCAGCAAGATCAACTACCATACAATGGAAAAATTTAGCAACGAAGAAAGATTTGGTAAAGATGCAGCACATTCAGAAAAACGCATAGCAGCGCTAAAAAAAGTAAAGGACTCACTAAAAAAGGTTTTTGATTTAGCAGAACAAAAAGGGCTAAATGTAAAGATGAATGGCTTTATAGAAATAACAATTGTTGAATAATTGATTATTAGTAAAGTTTAATAATTGGATTTGTAAATGATAGTTCCGGCGGATTTATTTTACAATCGTAAGACTTTGCTTGTTAACAAAAGAAAAGCTAATAGATCCTATTTTAAAAGAAGCTTTTCGATTAGATATTGCAATGGCGGCCAAAGTAAATACTGATCAGCCCGGTACATTTAGCTGAGAAATGCAACGACCCAATACATAACGCAAAACGGCTAAATTAGGAAGCTTAAAAGCTTTTGGACTGAATCCTGAAACAGCAATTGCAGTCTAAGTTTTATTGCTTATCATTCCTATTATTTTATACCATATTGCTTTCCATCGGCTTCATTCATCTTAATTATTATTTCTTTAAAAGAGGGATATTCTTCCAAAGCAATTTGCTCTTTTAAATAGTTTACTTCCCTTGTTACCTTTAACATCCCCGGCTTTAATGTAAAGGTTAAGCTGTACGAAATGGCCGGGTGGGTTAACATAATATTCTTAGGAATTTCTGCCAGGGTTTTGCCTGCGGGTATTTGCAGTGTAATGGTCTCTTTATCTTTTGGTGTACTGCTAAAAAGCCATGTACTAACAGGATATTTTCGTTCTTCCAGCGAAACAAAATCAAGCGAATTATAACTATCGTTCCAGGGTAATTTAAAGATTTGCATGCCCATTAAATCGCTGCTGAATTTATCAACAGTAAACGCATAATCCATTTGAGCAGAATCAGCCAGGTCATCAAGTCCTTTGAAAGTAAGCGTACGCAGGTTTACCTTGCGATTAAACTCAGAACTTAAAGAACTTAACAGGTCTTTCTTCCTGTCCGTTTCACTTTTGTTTTTATAACTGTACCTGATGCCCGATGCTTCGGAACCTATACGTTTGTTTCTTCTTTCGATATCTGCAGTATTACTATTAAAACTGATGGTTGTATTACGTTCTATAACATTGGCGGGACGGTTGTTGCTATTAAGTTTAGAAAGCGTAGCAGTAGTTGTTGCAGCACCGTCTTTCGGAATATACAATCCGTTTGCATTAATAAGATTTGTGCTCATTGAACCAAACGGCAAATGATTATCGGTTAATTCCACCAAATACTTTTTATCGCCGGTTGTAAGTTGTGCAATACAATGATTAAATTCAATGGTTGGAAGATCAAGATTTTTATCGCCGTTGTTACGTGTATCTACCAACACTAAATTAGTATTCAATCCGGCTTCTTTTCCCATTGAAACAAATAATGTACTCAAATCTTTACAATCGCCAAGCCTTGTACGTAACGTGCGGCTTGCACGTTGCGGCGTAAGCGCACTATGCAAAAAAGGCACATCGCTGTAATTAAAATTCTGTTCGATATACTCATAAATAATCCTGGCCTTTTGCACATCGGATAAACCTATTTTGCCATCCAGCAATTCCTTTACTTTTTCCTTTATTTCAAAATCAGTTTTTGCTTTTATGTTACTTAAATCGCTGTACCAATTGGCTACATAATTCCAATCAGGGATGGAAGTAACTACCAGCCTTTCTGCTATATCAGCAAAGGGAGGCATGTATGGTTCACTTTGTACAGCTTTTGAATTTGCTTTTTCCCACACATACATTTTGTATGCATCCACATCTGTAACAACAGGTTTTAAATCGCTGTTATACATCTGGTAACGAAACGGTTTGCTATTGGGAACGATCAAACTATACCTTGCAAGCTTTATGGGATAGCCATTATTAAAATTGAAATCTTCCCAAAAATGCTCTGCCAATTTACCAGAAACGGATGTTTCCAGTTTATACAACCAATGTATTGCATCACCCACTTCAAGTGAAGAAAATACGATCTGGTAATCGTTGGTTTCAGCAGGCACTTTGCTACCATCTTTTTTTAAGATTTCAGCCTTGTCAACAATCAGCCTCTGCGAATAGGAATTGTATTGAATATTCACTTCTTTCCAATCATCAATACCTGCCTGGTTAAATATTTTTACAAGCCGGTCGTTGCGTTCTTCCGATGCACCATTTTCAGGATATACAATCTGCTGCACATCTTTCAATAAATAAATGCTGTTATCATCAGGAAATTCTGATGCCGCCGGTGCATTTTTATACAATGCATACACATCGTTTTCTTTAAATGATTGAAATAGATCTTTCTTACCTTCCAACTCACGAAGCTTTTTTCTTGCATCATAATTACTTGGGCTATAAGCAATCGCTTTTTTATAACTATCGTATGCATCTGTTTTTTTACCTGCTGCATCGTAAATAACTCCTTTGGTATAATGTAACGCGCCCGCGTAAGGCGCACGATCAATTGCTTTTTGCTGCCATTCAAGCGCATCCTTATAATCTTTTACATCAAAATATTTATCACTGATGCGGGTATACCGCATGGTAGCATAAGGCAAGTCATCAATCATAGATTTAAATTGCTTCATGGCATCATCCATTTTGCCAAGCTTCATTTTATTTCCGATGACAGCCTCCATGATATCCTCATTGTAGTTTTCTTTTAGATAATTAACCAATACTTCATTCGATTTTTTTAGGTCTTTGGTTACATTATTTATAAGGTTATACTGCATGGAAACAAAAGCAGATTCATCAGGATATTTTTTATACGCAACATCCAGTTCTTTCAGCAGGATTTCGTAATCTTTCTTTTTAGAAAGGAGATCAAGCAACTTTGCTTCTGTATCGCTATTGCTTCCATAGAGACTTACACGCTTGTCCAACAACCTGCCGGCTTCAGCATAATCTTCTCGGTCTTTCGCTTCATTATATAATAAAATGAGCCCGTATAAACTAAGCGAATCATTTGATTTTATAAACTCAATTTCTTTGTTAAGATCTGTTGTATTATTATCCCTGTTATAAGTTTCAACGAAAACCTGCGATATTAAAGAACTGTTTGGCGCCTCAGATTTTAGTTGCTGTGCCAGCTTGCGTGCTTCATACTTTTTATCGTTATGATTGTACACATTTACCAGCATTAGCTTATCGATAAAAGAAGGAGTGGCTACAATTTTATCTTCGAAAAATTTCTCCGGTGCAAACGGCAAACTCTTTACTTCGTATGGTTTGGCTGCTGTATAAGTTTGTACCTGGCTGGTTGTTTTTAGATTTGATAATAATTCACCATTCAAATCAGCAAAACGCATCATAAAATTCGAGTTGTTCAGTTCGCTGCTACCCAATTGAATCAATATGCGGTTATAGCCTTTCTGCATTTTTACCTGGTATTGATAAACATCTATATCCGTATTACGTTCTTCCTGTTCAGAACCAATTAATAAATCGTCTATCCAAACTTTAAACGAACCGGAAACGCCCAGCAATAATTTTACATCAGCGTCAGCATCGGCCTGCAAAAATGTTTGTGCATAAATAACAGAATTGGAAATGTCGTAATGATAATTAAAGTCAAGCCAGCGGTCATTCCTGGCATCTGGTATGGTAAACCAGGTTACAGTTGCGCCGGTACTATTGGTAAAAGAAAAGTTTGCTTCGGGATGTGCCAGCACACCAAAATCCTTATTGAAACCACTTGCCGAAAAGTTTTGAAAAGTACCAACGGTGCTCCAGTTTTTTACATCCCCCAATTTGGTATACCAGCTTTTTGAATCAGCGATCTTATTGGCACTGGCAAGTTTGCCGCCAATATTATCTGCAGCCATTGCCT
>JBKJNG010000321.1:0-3102 GCA_046596065.1 Phnomibacter sp.
ATTGGGGCACGATTAGAAAATGAATCTTATAAAATCAAACAGCAAATCTTATAAAGGCAGTTGGGCGATGCGGAGGTAATGAAAATTAAAAAAGCAGGCAATACCAGGCTTATTGTGGTTATGCCAACAGCAGGGCTTATAAAGACGAGCATAACCGAAAGCGGGCTTACAGCGGTTGGAAAAGCAAGTAAAAGCAGGAAGATTAACTAAAGCCAATATCAATAACAAAAGCTACAACAATATTTAAAAAATACAGGGAGATGTGTCAATTGAAATTGATTACGACAAGTTCTACGGAGATAAAAGCTGGGATGGTTTAAAAGGTTACATCACCAATACAAAACCTACCGACAAAGAAGTATTTGAAACCTACAAAAATCTATGGTAGATTGAAAAGGCATTCGGAATGCCTAAAACCGACTTGCGCATACGTGCCATTTACCATCGCCTAAA
Organism: Phnomibacter sp.; assembly: GCA_046596065.1. Taxonomy (GTDB): domain Bacteria; phylum Bacteroidota; class Bacteroidia; order Chitinophagales; family Chitinophagaceae; genus Phnomibacter. Next base: position 454 of record JBKJNG010000321.1, read on the forward strand.
ACACCGGATCGAACCACATATCTGTATATCATTTACCGCTTACTGTATTTATAGGCAGTTGGAAACGGTAATATACAAAGTAAAATTAATCCGTACACTGTCATGTAATTATATTCAGAAAAATAAGTGTAGAAAAAATTAAGGATTTACAGGCTCACTTACACTTTTAATATAGCCAAGAATTTGGCTTATCTGGGAATCCGTAAGGTTAGGATGTGGAAGCATAACGGTTTGATTGAATTGTAACCAAAGCTCCCGTGCATATTTATCTTTTGCTATAATTTCCTGGCTGTTGCGAATGAAGGCATACAGCTTTTCTTTCTCAGGCCAGCGGCTTTCCACACCTCTTAAGGCCGGGCCTGTCACTTCTTTATTTACCATGTGGCAACTGGCGCATTTGCCATAAAACAACTGCTTGCCTTGCTGCCAGGTGCTGGTGGTTGTTGCGGGCTCGGGCTTTTCAGTATTTTCATTACCTGGCGAACTGCAGCTGGAAAAAGAAATAATAAGTAACAGGACGAGCCATGGCTTCATGCGGCAAAAATAATAACCCTTCTTTCATCTGGTAAAATTTGTGGAGGCTTACTTTAAAACCTCTCTTGCTATAACTATTTTTTGTATTTCGCTGGTGCCTTCGCCAATCGTGCAAAGCTTGCTGTCGCGGTAAAATTTTTCTGCAGGAAAATCTTTGGTGTAGCCGTAACCACCAAATATTTGTACTGCATCCGTAGCCACTTTTACTGCTACTTCGCTGGCGTAATATTTTGCCATGGCGCCTTCTTTGGTTACCGGTTGGCCACGCATTTTCAGGTCGCAGGCTTTTTCTACCAGCAGGTCTGCTGCTGCAATCTCGGTGGCCATATCGGCCAGTTTAAAACTAATACCCTGGAAACTCGAAATGGGTTTATCAAACTGGTAGCGCTCTTTCGAATATTGAAGGGCAGCCTCATAAGCGCCTTTGGCGATTCCGACGCTTAACGCCGCAATGCTGATCCGGCCACCGTCTAATACTTTTAATGCCTGTCTGAAACCATCACCAACTTCGCCCATGCGGTTGGCATCCGGAATACGACAATTATTAAAGATCATTTCAGCCGTTTCGCTGGCTCGCATACCCAGTTTGTTTTCTTTTTTACCGCCATCAAAACCTTCGGTTTCTCTTTCAACAATAAAAGCGGTAGCGTTTCCACTGTCTCTTGGTTCGCCGGTCCGGGCAATTACCACAGCAATATCTCCGGAAATGCCATGCGTTATCCAGTTTTTTGTGCCATTCAATACCCACTCGTTGCCATCTTTTACGGCGGTTGTTTGCATATTACCCGCATCGCTGCCGGTATTTGGTTCTGTTAAACCCCAGGCACCAATATAATGGCCTGATGCCAGCGATGGCAGGTAGCGTTGTTTTTGTGCTTCGCTACCAAAACTTAAAATGTGGTTGGTGCATAGCGAATTATGAGCGGCGAGGCTAAGGCCGATGGAGCCACACACTTTCGAAATTTCCTGAATGATGGCATTGTATTCAAAATAACCAAGACCGGAACCGCCGTAGGTTTCCGGAACCAGTACGCCCATCATGCCCAGTTCACCCAATGCTTTAAAAACACCCACTGGAAATTCCTGTTTTTCATCCCACTCCATTACATGCGGCTTAATATGCTTTATTGCAAAATCACGGGCTGCGGCTGCTATATGCGAGGTCGTTTCAGTAGTAGAAAAATTTATATATTCTGTTGTCATGGTGTTACCTTCCTAATAATGAAAGTAAAAATAAACTGAGGACTGTTAGTATAACCAATGATAAATGAAAAAGCAGCCCGAAAGCTGCAATTTTTATCTGACCGCCTGTATAGAAAAAAAAATTAGCCGATTGTTAGGTACGGAACGATTTTGTTAAAAACAGCATCACTAACCAGCATGATCTTTTTTAGATCTGCCAGCGAGGCAAATGAACCGTGCTGCAACCGGTATTGGTAGATGGCGTTTGCAAGGTTATAGCTGATATAAGGTGTTTTCAAATCATCGCTGTTTGCAGTATTGATATTGATTTTTGAAATAACAGTATCGTTGATAACCAGCCAGGGTTTGATCTTTTGAAAAGTGCTGTCGGCAAGGCCAAACACTTCAGCCACCTGCTCTACAGAATAAAAGCCATGCAGTTTTTCGCGGTAGTTTACAATGCGTGTGGCAAGTTTAGAACCAATGCCGGGTAATGCAATAAACACGGTTGTATCGGCCTGGTTAATGTCAATTGATTTTGGAATATAATCGGTATTGGCATGCAGCAACGTAACAGCAAAAAATGAAATAGAAACCATCGTAAAGCGAATGATGTTGATGGTTTTTAAAACTGGTTGGTTGTTGGTGTTTTTCATGACTTGCTTTTTTTATTGAATGCAAGCTAGCATGACACGGAAAGAGCAACATCAGTAGAACTACTGATTTTAATTGCGGAAACTACCTTTTTTTGGAGTGAGGGAAGGATGGAGGCAATAATAGAACGCAGCCCTTCCCTGCGTGTTGCCAACCGTGTGGACACAAATACAATGGAACACGGATAACACAGATAATACGGATAAAATACAAGGATTTTTTTCTGCGAAGTGGAGTATTTCATTTTTACTACTCATTATTTCATGCGCTTTAAAATCC
>JBKJNG010000523.1:0-5392 GCA_046596065.1 Phnomibacter sp.
ATAATCGCAAATCTGATAGCTTCCTGTTTCGTTAGGTAACCAGATTCAGGAAATTTTTTTATTGTAGCAAGCTTCTTTTGAAAAGAAGTTTGGAAGGTTTTATGCCTTTCTCTCCAAATTCATTCGAGATATAGCGCAGTAGTTTATCAAGTTTATTTACGAATCTTTTTCTGTAAACTACTTCCATTTATTGAGCCATTTATCGAATTCAGCTTCAGACATGGAATTGTCAATTGTTGTTTCTTCAGTGGCTTGTTCCCTTAATTCTTCCCAGTCTACCTGTCCTAATATAGCTGCTGTTTTATCTTTGGGAGTTATGCTAAACTCGGCAATGTCTTCCTGCAAAACGTTCAGTAAGGATTCGTTGTCTGTTTTGGATACTACTTCTATTATGCGGCGTTTAAGTTCATCAATATGCATAAAATTGTTTTTACGAATTTACGCAGTTTGTAAGGTCTAAGTGATGAGATCTATAGGGTTTTCAAAACCTTATAGGTCTCGCCCTGGTTTATCCTAAATTAAAAGTTATGCCCTGTGCCAGCGGTAATTTATTACCATAGTTGATGGTATTGGTTTGCCGTCGCATGTAGTTTTTCCAGGCATCGCTGCCACTTTCCCGGCCGCCGCCCGTTTCTTTTTCGCCACCAAAAGCGCCACCAATTTCAGCACCGCTGGTACCAATATTTACGTTGGCAATACCACAATCGCTGCCCAAGCTACTAAGGAAAGTTTCAGCCTCCCGCATATTCAGCGTCATAATAGCCGATGATAAACCCTGTGGTACACCGTTTTGAATTTTAATGGCTTCATCCAGCGTATTATATTTCACCAGGTACAAAATAGGCGCAAAGGTTTCGTGCTGAACAATCTGCAGGTTAGGAGTAACCTCGGCCACACACGGCTTTACATAACAGCCGCTTTCATAGCCAGCGCCTTCCAGTACGCCACCTTCTACAACAAAAGTTCCGCCCTGGCTTTTGCAGGTTTCAATCGATTGCAGATAGCTATTAACAGCATCCTTGTCTATTAAAGGACCTACATGGTTTTTCTCGTTCAAGGGATCGCCAATAGCTAATTGCTTATAGGCGTTTACCAGTTTATTTTTAAAATCATCGTACACGCTTTCGTGGATTACCAGCCTGCGTGTGCTGGTACAACGTTGTCCCGCTGTGCCCACGGCACCAAAAACGGCACCAACCAGCGACATATCCAAATCGGCATACTGGCTGATAATGATGGCGTTGTTTCCGCCTAACTCAAGCAGGCTTCTGCCAAGTCTTCTGCCAACGGCTGCGCCAACTGCCTTTCCCATACGTGTGCTACCGGTAGCGCTAATTAAAGGAATATGCTGATCGTCGCTTAACCATTCGCCCACTTCACGGCTACCCTGGATAAGGCAACTTACTCCTTCGGGTACGGCATTTTTTTCAAATACTTCCTGTATAATATGCTGGCAGGCAAGGCTAGTTACCGGTGTTTTTTCAGATGGTTTCCAAATACAGGTATTACCACAAACCCAGGCCAGCATACTGTTCCAGCTCCAAACGGCAACCGGGAAGTTGAAGGCGCTGATAATGCCTACTATACCTAACGGATGCCACTGCTCGTACATACGGTGGCTGGGTCTTTCACTGTGCATGCTAAGCCCGTAAAGCTGGCGGCTAAGTCCAACTGCAAAATCACAGATATCAATCATTTCCTGCACTTCACCCATACCTTCCTGCAAGCTTTTGCCCATTTCGTAACTTACCAGTTTGCCAAGTTCTGTTTTATGAGTTCGCAATGCTTCGCCAACCTGGCGAACGATTTCACCACGTTTTGGCGCCGGCCATTGCCGCCATTCAAGGAAGGCTTTACTCGCCTTAAGCACAACCAAATCGTAAGTTGCACGGTCAGTTGTACTTACCGAGGCAATCAGCGAACCATCAACCGGCGAATAGGAATTAAGGTTCTCGCCATTGGTGATATACCATTCTTTACCAGTAGAAGTTCCCCTGTTCAGGGAGTTTATTTTTAATGCGTGAAGGATATCTTTCATAACACAAGCTTTTTTTGAAGGGGCCAAACATAGCGGATTTTGGCAGAATTTAAGATGATTGTAAGCGCTTAGCTCCTCTCATTTACATGGCTATTTGTTATTTTCAATTCTTTTTTCAATGCTGTCATCCAGTTGTTAAATAACCCTTTTTCAATTTCACAAACGGTATCGCAGAGTATTTGCCAATCGGCTGAAAAGTTTTTCAACTGGTGTTTCATTTCGGCAAGGTGATTTACTTCTTCAGCTATGATGCTTTTTACATTTACCGAGCTGTTGCTGGAGGTAAGCACTTCCTGGTATTGCGGGTATAATTCATCGGCCCTTACTTCAATAGCAAAAGTTACAAGCAGGTAAGCCGCATATTTCAGGTCGTTTCCTTTATAGCCAAATTGCTGTTTCAAATACCTGCATACTTTTATATCAAGCGTGTGCAGGTAGTAATAACTTTCATCCGGCGCAAGCAGGTATTTCATTTCGTAAGTAGGGCAACTCTTCGCAGCTATCTTTTGAATTTGTTTTTTCAGGTAATATGCGTGGCGAGCTTCTTCTGCTGAATGTTTCAGGATAATCTCATTAACTAATACAGGATGTTCGCAATTCTTTATTTTTTTAGCTCCCGCATTTTCCATCATCGATAAAGTATTCAGCCAGCGTGCATGCACCTGATTGTCCTGAACTACAGCATAATAAATGTTTTCCATCTAATGTATATTATCTCTTAAATAAGTTAATGATTGTTTGATTACCGAGTACACTTTTTCAAGTTCTGCTGCTGTAATGCAATAGGGCGGCATGATGTAAATGATGTTACCCAGCGGGCGAAGCAACACGCCATTTTCCAAATAAAAACGATAGGCTTGTTTTTTAACTGAATTAAAGTATGAAGTGTTTTCAGGTGTCTTTAATTCAATGGCGATGATGGTTCCCTGTTGTCTTACTGCTGCTATAAAATCATGTGTTCGTATACTGTCTGCAAAAGCCGTATGATTATTGCAGATCATTTGAATATTTTGTTTGCATTCATCTTCCAACAGTAATTCCATACTTGCATTTGCAGCTGCGCATGACAATGGATTAGCGGTATAAGAATGTCCGTGGAAAAAAGTTTTTGCATTGTCATCAGCATAAAAAGCATCAAAGATTTTTTGTGAACAGGCTGTAACGCCTAAAGGCATAAAACCACCAGTGATGCCTTTGGATAAACAAATAATATCTGGCTTATTTTGCAGGTATTCTATTGCGAAGTTGCGACCTGTTCTTCCGAAGCCGGTCATTACTTCATCGGCAATGCACACTACATTTTTTTCTGTGGCAATGGCAATCAGTTTGTCTAAGTGTTTTGCCTGGTGCATTAGCATTCCATTTGATCCTTGTACTAGTGGTTCAAAAATAAAGGCCGCCACATTTCCATCTTCTGCCATCTGTGAAAATTGTGCTGCTACGGCATCCATATTTTTTTCGGTTGGAACGGGCAAATGATACACATCAAATAAATGATGCTGAAAAGGTTCATTAAATGTATTTCTCTCACCGGCACTCATGGCACCAAACGTATCGCCATGATAAGCATTTTCAAATGCGATGATCTTTGTTTTGTTTCGAATGCCTTTATTGTACCAGTACTGAAGCGCCATCTTTATAGCTACTTCTACTGATGTAGAACCATTATCGGAAAAGAACACTTTTGAAAATGGTTCGCCGAGTATTTCAATGAGTTTTTTTGACAGTTCTATGGCAGGTGTATGCGTAAATCCTGCAAATATTACATGCTCCAATATGCCTGCCTGTTTTGCAATAGCATCAGAAATGTACTTATTCGAATGCCCATGAATATTTACCCACCACGATGAGATGGCATCCAAATAGGTTGTTCCATCTGCTGCGTATAATGTGCAACCTTTTCCGCTAACAATATGGATGGGCGGATCGGCCGTTTTCATTTGTGTAAAAGGATGCCAGATATAGTTTCTGTCTTTTTCTGCTGCCGTCATTAAAGAATGTTTATTAAAACTTCACTGGCAAATTTCTGTAATGTTTCAGGTTCGGGGGTAGTTAATTGCGGAATTGAAAAAAGTAATGGTAATTGCGTGTGTTCTAAAATGAATTGACGCGTTGATTCAACTGCTTCCCCGCTGAATACAATTCCTTTAATAGTAAGATTTCGTTGCTTTAGTGCGGCGACGCTTAAAAGTGTATGATTAATACTACCTAGATAATCCTGGGAAACTAAAATAACTGGCAGGTTCAACCATTCAATCAAATCAATAATTAAAAAATCTTTTGCCAGGGGGCTCATTAATCCGCCGGCGGTTTCAACCACCATTTTATTGGCGGAAAGCGGTTGCTTAATCAGTTCTCTTTTTATTTCAATACCATCTGCAGCAGCGGCATAATGTGGCGATGCAGGCACCGAAAGACGAAAAGCTTCAGGATGTATAAAGCAGGACGGATTGTTAACGTTTTTTCTTATAAAAACACTATCTGAGTTTTCCAGATCGCCGGCTTGTACAGGTTTCCAATAATCCCAACCCAATGCCTGGCAAATAAAGGCTGAGCAAATTGTTTTGCCAATGCCTGTATGAATTCCTGCAATTATTATGCTCACGTAGTTATCTGATTAGGTAGAAAAAGTAAATAAGGTATATAAAGTTTATAAAGTAAATGCAGTGAAAGGTTAATTAGGATTGCAAGCATGTTTGAATCCCCCAAATCAAATATCCAAAAATTCTTTCACTGCTTTCAGCATCTCATCAATTTGTTGGGTAGTATTAAATGTATGCAGGCAGATCCTTAATCTTTCTGTGCCGGCGGGAACAGTAGGAGAGCGGATTGCTTTAACAAAAAAACCTTTGGCGAAAAGATTTTCTGATAATAATCCAGCCTTTTCATTATTGCCAATAATAATACTTTGTATAGGCGAACCACTTTCGGTAAATGACAGACCACTACAATTTTTTGCAGCTGCTCTGAAATAATCTACCAGTTCCATCAATGTTTTGCGATTGGCGGATGGCAGCAGTGTATATGCTTTTTGTATTTGCAGGTAGCTGTGTGGTGGAAGGGCCGTGGTATAAATAAATGAGCGTGCATGATTGATTAAATAATTGCGCAAAACATTGCTGCCCAAAATAGCAGCGCCATGCAATCCCAATGCTTTACCAAAAGTGATGATACGTGCAAATACCTCATTTTCCAATTGATAGTGGCAGACGAGGCCTGCACCTTTTTCACCATATACGCCAGTAGCGTGTGCTTCATCTACCATTAATAATGCCTGGTATTTTTTGCACAATGCTGCGACGGTTTTCAGGGGCGCTTCATGGCCATTCATCGAATAAATGGATTCGATCACAA
>JBKJNG010000344.1:0-3082 GCA_046596065.1 Phnomibacter sp.
GTTGGATCACAACCTACCTGGGGGCCAAGGGGATATAAGCATGTCGATTATTATTATTTGCCTGACATGGACACTTATTATTATGTACCGAAAAAGCAATTCATATATCTTAATGGAAACAATTGGGTATTTGTTCCTAATCCACCTGCACGATATAGAAACGTAAATCTTTACAGAACCCGTAAGATTGTTATTAACGAACCAAGGCCATGGTTACAGCACAGTGTTTACCGGGTTAAGTATAAAAAATACAAAGGAAATTATGGCAATCAAAAAACAATAAAATACAAATCAGGTCATAATTACGGGCATTATAAAAATAATCCTGGCAAAGGAATTAGTAAACATGGCAACAATGGGAAAGGGAATGGTCATGGAAACGGCGGTCACGGCCATTGAAGAAATTAATTTTAAAACATCGTTTTATGTTTTTAATAATTAATAAAATACCCAATATAAATATTTATTGGTGAAAATTAAACTGGCGTTGGCCCAATTTTTTAAGTCCACATTTTAAGTAAGAAATAGTAATCAAAATAAAAAAAGTATGAAGAAGATTTTAAGTTATTCCTTTTGTTCAATTGCGGCAGCAACCATGTTATTCAGTTGCAGTACTATGAATAAAACGCAGAAAGGTGCAATAATAGGAACTGCAGGTGGTGCGGCAGCGGGTGGAATTATTGGTAAGGCAGCAGGTAACACAGCATTAGGTGCCATTATAGGAGCAACTGTTGGTGGTGTAACTGGTGCGGTAATTGGAAGGCAAATGGATAAGCAAGCCGAAGAAATGAAAAACAATTTACCCGACGCAAAAGTGGAACGAGTTGGTGAAGGAATTGTAGTTGAATTGAATGATAAAATTCTTTTTGGGTTTAATCGCTCAGACCTATCAACGCAGGCAATGACCAATCTTACCAAGGCAATTGAAGTATTAAAAAAATATCCTGAAACCAACATTGAAGTTCAGGGCCATACAGACAGTAAGGGTACAGAAAAATACAATAAAAATTTATCTACAAAGCGGGCTACTAATGTATCAAATTACTTGGCAGCAAATGGCATAGCTGCATCAAGACTTTCCGTAAAAGGTTTTGGCGAAACAGCTCCCAAGTATGATAACAATACTGAAGACGGACAGGCTCAAAACAGGCGTGTGGAATTTTTAATAACAGCTAACGAAAAAATGAAAGCTGAAGCAGCAAAAACAGATGGTAACACCAATTAATAATTTTAAAAACTTATCCATTAATAATTAATCGAACACTTATGAAAAAAACAATCGTATCGTTTATTGCGATAGCAATGCTATTTACAGTTAGTACAGCAAATGCACAGGAGCACAATACAAAAAACCATACTTCATGGATGACAAAAACAACCTTTGGCGTTAGGGCAGGTGTTGGTCTGCAGAATATTACGGGAAAAAATGAATTGGGTAATAAACTGGATAATAAGTTAACACCTGCTATTAATGCCGGTATAAATGTTGAGATACCATTGGTAAAAGATTTTTACCTGCAGCCAGGTGTGTTAATTTCAACGCGCGGTGCCAAGTTTAACGATAACAAAACTGCACACCTTACCTACCTTGAAATTCCGGTAAACTTTGTTTATAAGCCAGCGCTGGGCATGGGTCATCTTATTGCTGGCTTTGGTCCTTATATTGATTTTGGACTTGGCGGAAAGTATAAATATGATGGTAACACACCAGATCAAGACATACATTTTACAAATAATGCAACAAATGAAAGTGGCTATTACAGAAGGGTGGGTGCGGGTGCAAATTTATTGTTTGGATATGAGTTTAAAAACAAACTTTCGTTTCAATTAAATACGCAGTTAGGCCTTACGGATATAAATCCTAAATACGATAATGTCGTAACTTCTAAAGCCGTAGCGAAAAATGTAGGTTTTGGTATTTCAGCCGGCTACAGGTTTTAATACAAGTAATTAGATATTAGTATTTAAATATTAAATAATATAATTAAGACGGCGCAAGTACTTTATGTAGTTGCGCCTTTTCTTATAAACGAATGTTTTATTGTTTACGAAGGTTGTGAACTTTTGATTTAAAAGAAGGGCCCACTATTCTCTAATTATGCTCATCTGTTTTGCGGAAAAGGATTATCGATCTATTTGCCAAATTTCCTTTTCAATAACGCCAGTGCATCTTCCATTGTGTCAGAATCTTTTGCTACAATAGCAGGCTGCTGTTTACTTATATTAAAAGATGGTTTGCTGGTTGATGGGGCATGCTGAATTGCAACAGGCTTATTGACTTTAAATGCATCAGTACGTTTACCATTATTTGGTTGCTGCTTTGGCATTTCTTCGATTTGTTTTATGCTTAGTGCAATTCGCTTTCTTGCAACATCCACTTCAGTAACTTTTACCCGAACCTGCTGGCCAAGTTTTAAAGCCTCTGCCGGATCGCTGATATAACGGTGAGCAATCTCGCTTACATGCACAAGCCCATCCTGTTTAACACCAATATCTACAAAAGCACCAAATTTTGTCAGGTTTGTTACCATCCCGGGTAGCACCATTCCAACCGTTACTTCATCTATGGAATAAATATTGGCAAACTCGAAGTTTGAAATTGTTTGCCGTGGATCAAGTCCCGGTTTTTTTAATTCGGTGATAATATCTTTTACAGTTAGCTCACCGAAAGCCGTGTATTTTTTTACATCAACCGATTTTAAAATGTTTTCATTACCAATCATTTCTTTTACATCCATTTTTAAGTCGGCGGCAATGCTTTCAACAACCTTGTAAGTCTCAGGATGAACAGCGCTTGCATCCAATGGATTTTCACCTCCCGGTATGCGCAAAAAACCTGCACATTGTTCAAAGGCTTTGTCACCAAGCCTCGGCACTTTCATCAGTTGCTTTCTATTTGTAAAACGACCGATCTGGCTCCTGTAATCAACAATATTCATTGCGAGTGTATCACCAATACCACTTACATAGCTTAGCAATTGTTTACTTGCCGTATTAATATTTACACCAACTGCATTCACACAACTTATAACAGTTGCATCTAATTTTTCTTTCAGTCTTGTTTGATTTACGTCATGCTGGT
>JBKJNG010000123.1:0-2707 GCA_046596065.1 Phnomibacter sp.
AAGGGATTTTTCTTTGCATTAAAATTTCAATTCTGAATTTTTCGCTCCAAATAATCCAAAAACAAAGACTAACAGGCAGAAATACTAATATTAACTTTAAACCTTGTTTGATTGATCTTCTACAGGAAGAGGGTAGCTTAGACGCTTAAATTGGGTGAGTGTGTGCTGCTTGTCAGTAACATTAAAGACAACACCTGGCGAAAAAGGTTGCAAGAAGATTGAAAAAATTCGCCGACAGACCCAATGATCAAAAAAACTAACTTATTAAGATAGTAGCGCCCTTTTGAAGACCCGGAGCCAGTTACTACTTAAAATGTCATTTATGGATTCGGTGGAATAGCCGCGTTTCTGAACACGCTCCTGCAGTTTTTGCAAATTCCCTGTTTTCATTTTTGGGACACCCTGGAAATTTTTTATGTATAATTTGATAAAGTTGGGCTTGATCTTCGTCCCTTTTCAGAAGCTTGTTTTTAGATTATTTTGATTCAGGGAGGGTGTAGGTTGTCTGGTACATATGGTGGGATCATTCGGAAGTTTTCCTAATCGACAGGATGGATTTTAAAGACAAACTCACTCAGCTTATCCCGGTAAAACAACAATTACAAAAAGTGACACCCAATGGCTTACCCGAAACGAAGTACAATGATGAATTGAGTGATTTTGATCATCACATGTGTTTAATAATCGAGAATGCTGATGATGGATTTATATTTTTAATTGATACATTCGGTGGCAAAAGGATGTATTACTATTATATTTTACCGAATTTCAATATTGCACCTTTAATTGAAAAAGCTAAACATAAATTTAAAACCGATCTCGGGCATTATCACAAGAGGATAAGAATTGGAGTTTTCTAACTGAATATCCTGTGCAGGTTTTTCCTAAATGATTTAATACACGCAACACAGGGGTTTGCAATAATTGTGGAGGACGCTTAATTTTTCTTTTTATCCTGCTTCTTTTTTTCGTCCTTTTTATCGTCCTCAGGCTTTTTGGCACCAAGGCCCGGCAAAGTTTTGTTCTTTCCCTTTAATGCAATTTCCTGTGTGCATTTTAGCATGGTGCGCACTACCAAACCAAAAAAGTTTTTGTTGGGCAAACGCTCATCCCGAATATTAACTGCTTTTCGTTCGGCTTCGCCGGGCATGGGGTTATGATCGTATAATTTAAGCATGTTAGCTAATAAGGAGATCAGTCCTTTTTTCTTCAATTCGCCATCTTCATCTTTTTTAAGCACATTCAATTTTAGATCCTGGTATAATAACCTCAGGTTACCAATCGCATATCCATCATACCCTTCTACATGATAATCCAGTTTATTCAGCTTAAAACTTTCCAGCTCAGCCTGTGCAAGTGCACGAAAAGCAGGATTAATTTGGGAAGGTTGTAAGGATGCTAACGTAGCATCTGTAATAAAATGACCATTGGTGGAGGCAAGATCAAAAGCAAAAACGGCGTTCATGGCATTTGGTCCCATAAAACCCGCCGTCAGGTTAGCCTTACACCATTGGTTAGCCGCAATATTAGCTGGCCGGTTGGTTATGTTTACGATATTTCCGTTCACATTATTAAACTTAAACGAACCATTTTCGCCTGTTTTTAAGCTCTTTTGCGTAACCACCAACTTGCCCTTGCTGATAGTGAGTTTTTTTATATTGATGGGTACATCAGCCTTCAATAACAACTGTTGGGGATACTTGCCTACTTTGTTACGGTTATCAGGGCCGGCAGTTTTGTCCTTGTAAAGATCAATATCAGGTTCGGAAAGTTTTACAAGATCAGCGTCAATAAAATTCTCAACCAGTAAGGCTGACGGATTGAAGTTTTCAATACTTATACTGGGAATAGAAACAGTAAACAAATCCGCTTCGTGACCCGTGCGTTTATTAAATTCTGCCTTGCTGATAGCCGGCAAAATTTTTACATCTTCAATTGTGACCGTTCTTTCTTTGAAATTAAAATCAGTGTTTTTTGTTGAGAATTTATAGATACCATCACTTGTATTCATGTTTAGACTGCCCAATGCCAGTTGCAGGTTTTTGGCATACATAATCTTGGCCGTGTCTTTGTGCGACAGCGAATCCACCAGAATTTCATCGAGAATAATACCGGTGTTTTCAAATCGCCAGGAAGCTTTTTCCTGTGTTTGCTGTTGAACGGTCCGGTAAACGACATCGGCATCTTTTACTGTTATCCGCCTGATGCTTATGTAATTAATATCCGGCTTAATGGCTTCGTAAAGTGTTTTTGGCGGCTCGTGTTTTGTAGTGTCGGTTGATTTTTGTTGTTGCAAGAGGTTCACTTTGGCTCCGCTTAAAACAATGCCATTGCAGATAATATTCTTGTGCCGCCACAATTCCCATGGGCTGATGCCGGTAACTGATGCCTTGTCAATTTGTATGGAAACTACGAGGGGTGGGAGCAGTCCTGCCGTTTTCAATAATTTATAACGGGCGCTATCTACATGAATATCCAGCCCGCTGATGGTGGCCGATTTGCCGCCCGGGCCAATTGTATAATCTTTTAAAGAGAAAGTATACAGGCTATCGGATCCATCTACCACCACTTTTGAAAGTGATCTTTTTATAACAGGTTTTAGAAAAGTATTGAGCCCGGATATTGCTACAACCAGTGCAACAATTACAATAAGTACAGGAATACCAATCAATAATAATAGACGACGTTTCTTGGAAGATGGTTTTTG
>JBKJNG010000140.1:0-3738 GCA_046596065.1 Phnomibacter sp.
CAAATTGCGTCCGGTGGCAGGCCATTGATGTATAGCATCTTTCAAACTATTGTTGATAAAGGCGATAAGGTGATTTATGCCGTTCCAAGCTGGAATAGTAATCATTATACACATTTAACTGGCGGAGAACATTGTGTAGTTGAAGTGCATCCTGAAAATAATTTTATGCCTTCTGCAGCGGATATCGCCCCGCATTTGCGAGGTGCAGTTTTGCTTTGTCTTTGTTCGCCGCAAAATCCTACTGGTACTACTTTAGTTAAAGAAGAACTTGAAAAAATTTGTCGGTTAATAGTTGTAGAAAATGCAAAACGCAATGAGGGCGAAAAGAAATTATATCTTATGTATGACCAGATGTATTGGATGCTCACGTTTGGTGAAACAGAGCATGTGAATCCTGTAACGCTTGTTCCGGCTATGAAAGACTATACCATTTTTGTTGATGGCATTAGTAAATCTTTTTGCGCAACCGGCGTACGTGTTGGGTGGAGTATGGGTCCAGCATTTATAATAGCAAAAATGAAAGCAATTCTTAGTCATCTTGGTGCATGGGCGCCTATGGCCGAACAAAAAGCAACTGCTGTATTTTTATCCCGCACAGCAGAAATAAGATCATTTATTGAAAATTATAAAAGCGAACTGGATTACAGGCTCGTTAATATTTATAAAGGCATTAAACAATTAAAATCAGATGCGTTTAAAGTAGATGCAATCGCTCCGCAGGCTGCCATGTATTTAACCGTTAAAATTGATCTTGCAGGAATGGTTACGGCTAACGGAGTATCACTTGCGGATCAATCAGCTGTAACACAATATTTATTGGAAGAAGCCAAGCTTGCACTTGTTCCATTTAATTGTTTTGGAGCGAAGTCTTCCTTGCCATGGTATAGGTTAAGTGTTGGAACTTGTAAGAAGGAAGATATTGAGCCGATGCTGCAGCATTTAAGATCAGCATTGCTCAAACTTAAATAAATGGTTTTGTTCTCCGGCCAAGGAAAAACCTGTTTGAAAGATAGAATCCAAAGAACCTTTCCATTCTTTTTGAACAGATATTAGTTTTTATAACCCGCATTTGCTGGTTTGTTATATTCAATAAATAAAATTGCTTGCAGAAATAATATGCAAATTGGTTCTTAGGTATATAATATTGTGCAAATTGTTTATTGTGTTAACGGGTACACAATTGATGGTGCAAGAAAATATAAACGGCGTTTACAATCTAAGTGGCGTAATGGAAACTGCTAGTGGTTTTAAGCTAAATAAAGATTCAACTTTCGAATTTTATTTTTCCTATGGTGCGCTGGACAGGTACGGCTCTGGCATCTGGAAGATCAGGAATGCACAAGTTTTCGTTTACGAGCAAGCCTTGGCCGGGAAAAGATTTTAAACTTGTTAAAAGCAGCAAAATTCCCGGCAATGATAATGCGGCGGTAATTGCAGCAAAAAATTCCATGCTGCTGCCATACGTGTATTTTACTTTTTACAGCAACGGAAAGTCGATTGAGAAAAAGGCGGACACTAAAGGGTATGTAGGTTTCCCCATGCAAAAAATCGATTCTATAATGCTACAATTCGAATTTACGCCTGAACGAAAAACTGTATTCAGGAAATTGAAGCCGGTTCATAACAATTTCGAATTTGTATTTAAGCCATGGCTTGTGGAAGTCTTCATACACTTAAAATTGTCGTACCAGGAGGGTAGCTTGAAAGGAGGTCATCCTTTACTCAGTCAGAAAGTATACAGCTTCACAAAAGAATAGGGGCTAAATGAATTTAAAAGCGCTTCAACCCTGGATATTACCGATTTTGTTATGGCTGCGGATGTTAATAAACAATTATTGATTCGCATGCAGCATTTCCGTACTAAATAATATCTATTAAAATTGGTAACCGGCTGCGGTTGATTTAGGAACTTTTACCGTTTATTCAGCAGCAGCAGCCATTTACTAAATCAGCATTCAATCATTACAGCAACATCATATTTTTATAATCCGAACACACATAAGCACTTCCTATGCAATCGCAACTACTCAAACTCATTCACCAGGCGTATCGTTATTTTACACAAAAACCCCTCACACCCACCTATTTTCCTCATAAAGTAAGTTGGGAGAAAGCGATCCGTCAATTATAAGGTCATTTTCCTGAACCCCTCTTAAGGCTGCACCATTTATGGTGCAGCTTTTTTGTTTGGCTATAATTTTTCGTATAAAGCCCTGAGCTTCTCTCTTGTCATAATTTGTTCCCAGTCTTTTCCAAGTGCGTTTTCCCATAAGGGTTTCATACCCATGCTTACATTTATCATGGCTTCAAACTGTTCATCGGTAAGACCTTTGCAAATGCCAGTTGGTATATGAATTTTGTTTTTTTCAACCATTCTTTTAAACTCGGCATGACCGGAGAGGTAGTAGTCCTGTAAGTGGTTCATTACAATACAATTACCAATTCCATGTTTGGTTCCCAACAGGTAACTAAGTCCGTAACTTACGGCATGCGCCACACCCACCTGGCTGTATGCAATACTCATACCTCCCGCGTAAGATGCCATCATTAATTTATCATCGCTTTCTTCATCCCATACATCTTTTTCAAGAAAAATATTTTGGCATAGTTCCAGTGCTTTTTCACCATAGCTTTTGCTAAACTCATTCAGGTATGTTCCTTCAAGGCTTTCAATACAATGGATATAGCAATCCATGCCGGTATAAAAACGCTGGTTAACCGGTGCGTTTGCGGTTAATTCCGGGTCAAGTATAATCTGGTCGAAAGGTGTAAAGTCGCTGTTCATGCCAAGTTTGCGGGTTGGGCCTGTAAGCACGGTAGTGCGGGAAACTTCTGCACCGGTACCGCTAAGTGTTGGAATGCCGGCTTTGTAAACGCCGGGGTATTTTACCAAATCCCAGCCTTGGTAGTCGGCACTGCTGCCGGGGTTAGTCATCATTAAACTTACTGCTTTTGCAAGATCCAGCACGCTGCCGCCACCAATACCAATTACCCCACTAACCGCTCCGAATTCGGCTTTCAGATCGTTCGCAAGTTTATCAACCTGGGTTGTTTTTGGTTCGTAGGTTGTATCGGCGAAAATCAATTTATCATTGCTACGCAGCGGCACCCGCTCAGCCAGTGGCTTATTTTCAAAGAAATGATCAAGCAAAAAAACAAACGGAGCATTTGACTTGCGGAGGGGTGCTATAATTTCATCAAGCTGGTTAAAAGCGCCACGGCCATAAACTACGTAATCAACCATTTTAAAATTGCGGAACTGCATATTGTAGAATTGAACTGCAAATATTGCTAAAACATGGAGCATAGGGCGGCAAAAAATCAAAAGGTTTGGGATTTGGTATTCTATTTGTTTCGGAAAATAAAAAAGCTACCGGTTTTACCCGGTAGCCTTCCGGCATGCCTAATGCCGGCAGATATTGTTTTATGGATTTCGGTTAATTGACATTAACCGAAGTATTCCATGACAGCTCTGTAGATTGCATGAATACCTCCTTTCGTTTGGTGAATACACAAAATTAAGCAAATGAAATTTTCGATGTGTAAACTTCGAAATTTTTTATAGAAATCTTAAATACCCCGGTGGCGGCTTTGCAGGTATTTATCATGGATAATAACGCTCATTGGTTTATTATGAACCTTGCTTTCCACCCAGCTGATAATATCGAGGTAAGCAAAAGCACGGGTTTCGAAACGGTTTTTTTCAAATCGCTTTATCTTATCTAATAGTTTTTGCAG
>JBKJNG010000426.1:0-3671 GCA_046596065.1 Phnomibacter sp.
ATCCAAAACAATGGTAAGTGCAAAGAGTAAGCGGTTTGGTGGTGGCGGGTTTTCGATGCCGCCAATACTGCCGGTATCGCGGTCCATATAGCTGTTGTAGCCATTGCTGGCAGGATAAGCTAAGAAGTGCAGAATTATGAAAACAAGAATAAGATGAGTAGTGTTTGTATGTGCCGCCTGGCTCCATGCAAAAAAGAACGGCGGCATCAGGAAAATGGAGAATGGGAACCTTAAAAGTACCAGGCTGTTTTTAAGGTCATGCTGCATCATACAATCTAATTTATTTTACTAGCTGAAATTACCTTTTTGCATTGACTATGATGCTGATTGTTACATTATCGCCCATAATAAAACTATTGCCTCCAACACCATAATCCCTTCTGTCAATAACAAAGCTGCCATTGAAAATTGCTGTATTTCCAGTGGCAGTAAATGTGAAAGGAATTTCAACCTGCCTTGTTTTGTTTTTTATGGTTACATTAAAAAAACCGGCAAACCCATTATCTTTTTTATACAAGGTTTTTGAAGCGATATCAATTTTTGGATTAGCAGCTTCATCAAAATAATCGTCTTTTTTTAAGTGGTTGTCTCTTGAAGCAATACCAGTACTTATTGATGCCACTTCCACCGTTGCATGAATCGAAGATGCAGCCAGCCCATTGGGATCGAATGAAAGCTGGCCTGCAAAACCATTAAAGCTTCCCTTAACGGTGAAACCAGCATTCCTTATTTTAAATGAAACTGTTGCTACGGATGGCTTCCACTGTATTTGTGCTCCAGCGACAACTGTCGTAAACAACAAGCAAAGCGATAAAAACAATTTACAATTACGAAGAGGATGCATAAAAAGTTTAATCATTAATGCCTGCGGCGATTAATAAGAACGATTATATGTACTAAAAGGTTGTGCCATTTGGCTCATTGCTTTGCGCCTATAAGGTTAAATATTTTTCAAATGCATACATTGCCATTTGCAAAAGTATCTTCAATTTTATACAATTGCAGGTACGTAAACGATCAATAAATTGTTTTAGGTAATTAAAAGCGATTTTAAACCCCTGAACAGACTGCTGGTAGCAAAAACGGTGTCCGCAAATTCCAGGAACTGGCAATCTGTCCTAATTTGCGCTAATCACAATTATTTTAAAAACCATAAACCAAAAAAGTTATTCCGGTAATTGTTATGAAGAAATTAATAGCTCTTGCATTCATTCTTATTTGGACTACTAAGGTTATTGCAGCCGATAGTACCTATGTACGAAGAATAACCGATACGCTTGCTTCCGCGTCTTTTTTTGGAAGGGGATATGTAAAAAATGGTATGAAGAAAGCAGGCGGTTTTATTGCAGCTGAAATGAAGCAAATGGGACTGGATGTACAGGAGCAAAAATTTGATTACCCTGTTAATATTTTTCCCGGTAAAATGATGCTTTCTATTAATGGCAAAGCGCTTGCAGCAGGCACTGATTTTATTACAGCCCCTGAAAGTGTAAGCACCAAAAGCAGTGGTGCACTTGAACAAACCGATAGTGTTACATGGATTAACAGGAAGAACCGGATTATTTTAAAGATGGTGGATAAACTTACCTGGAGTGTGGCGCCTGAACAAGCTGATTACACCCTTTTTGAAATTGTGAAAACCGATATGTTACCAGCTACCTTTTCCTGTGAAGTGGAAGCGAAAACAGATAAAAAATTCAGCGGTGCAAATATTATCGGCAGTATAAAAGGTAGTATAAAGCCCGATTCGGTTATTGTATTTACCGCACATTACGATCACCTCGGGGGTATGGGTTCGGAAACCTATTTCCCGGGTGCAAACGATAATGCAGGCGGCGTGGCTTTAATGCTGGGGCTTGCAAAATATTTCAGGGCAAATCCATCGCCCTATACCATACAGTTTATAGCATTCGCCGGAGAAGAAGCAGGCCTGCTCGGTTCAAAATTTTATACTGATCATCCGCTTACAGAGCTTAAGAAAATTCGTTTTTTAATCAACCTCGATTTATTGGGAAATGGAGATGAGGGCATTACTGTTGTAAATGCGACAGAGTTTGCAACGGAGTTTGCTTTGCTGCAACAGTTGAATGCATCGCGGCAACTATTAATTGCTGTAAACAGCCGTGGCAAAGCCGCTAACAGCGATCATTATTGGTTTACAGAAAAAGGAGTGCCTTCGTTTTTTATATACACTTTAGGAAAGCGCAAAGCTTACCACGATGTAAATGATATTGCCGCCACTGTTCCATGGTTTGAAGTAAATGATTTAAGTGAATTATTAATTTCCTTTACACGGGCGTTAACGAATAATTGATAATGAATAATTGATAATGAAATACAGTGTTCAATGATCAATTAAAATACATACAGCAATAACCTTTTTAATCTCACATGTAAGAGGCTGGTAACATACCAGGTTACTAAGGTTAGACACAGAAGTCTAATATTTCGTTTTTTTAGTTCGGCGATGGAATCGGTTATGAAAATACAAGTGATCTCATACAATAAGAAATTCAAGCTCTTAGTTTCTTCGCATGGAATAAACATACAAGAAACCTTTCTTACATATCTCAGTCAATATTCTGCAGAGGCACCCTTCGCCACTTGTGGAGAAGGGCCGGGGATGAGGCCTAATTATTCAACGCTCCATTACCAACCCAGCAAACAATGGTGTTTTTTTCTGCCGTGGAAAGACTACCACTTTTTGGCATAGCACCTGAAGATACCTGCGATTTTATATTCGATGATCTTGCATTTATTTGTGCATAGGTAGTTAATGGTCCGCCGCTGTTGGAGCTGCCTGCTGCATGGCATCCACTGTTAGTGGCGCATTTTGTTAGTATCAATGGCAATACTTCAGCGGCAAAGCCTGGGTTTATTCCTGTACAGGTAATTGTGTTAACAGGCGGAGGCGTAACATTGCTATCCGATTTTTTACTGCATCCTACCTGTGAAACAGTAATGCCTATTGCAAGAAGCGCAAGACAAATAAATGGTATTTTTTTCATAGCTTGTTTTGTTTAATAACGTAACACCAGCTGCAAACAGTTGCCACGACTTTTAAAAAATTAATAATTTTTAATACTATTTTCATCTGCCATAAAATTTGATACATGAATTTTACCGAAGATGCCCTGAAAAGGATGTTTTATTATAAGTCACTGGGCGATAAAACTTTTGAGCAATTGGAAGAGAAGGATTTTTTTTATAAGCCTAATGATGAAAGCAACAGTATCGCCATAATCATTCAGCACCTGTATGGCAATATGATGAGCCGCTTTACGAATTTTTTAACAGAAGACGGAGAGAAAGCCTGGCGCAAAAGAGACGCGGAATTTGAACCAATGAATTTTTCAAAACAAGACTTGCTGGATTGCTGGAATACCGGATGGTATACTGTTACCACAGCTATAAAATCGCTGAAAGAAGAAGACCTCGAAAAAGAAATTACAATACGTTCAGAAAGGCTTTTTGTATACGACGCCATCCTTCGGCAATTGGCGCATTATCCTTACCACGTAGGGCAAATTGTTTTTATAGGCAAGCTGATTAAAAATGAAGGATGGAAAAACTTGTCGGTGCCAAAAAGTGGCAGCGAAGATTTTAATAAAGCGATGCGGGAAGGCAGATAAATTATTAGTGGTGATGTTTGGAGTTATGATAATGTTCAT
>JBKJNG010000552.1:0-3767 GCA_046596065.1 Phnomibacter sp.
ATCCAAAAACAGCACCTGCGAAAAAGACAGAAGTTAAAAAATCTTAACTGCAATCATAGCAGTTGTATTGCAGGGATAGCTACTAACAGGAAAGCGGCATCATTTAAACATGATGCCGCTTTCCTGTTTTATAAGTTGGCTTGTAAATGCCGGTCCTGGTTCATACCCTTAATACTTTTCTCAAAACAAATGCTGTTCGCTGCATTTTTATACTTTTCAAAATTCTGGATAATGCAGTAACCATTTTTCTTGCACTTCGTTATTTCCTCCGGTTGATCAAGACCTGTTTCCTGCAGGGATTTTTTATACTTTAATGCTACAGCCCACGGTTCCAACTGTTTTAAAATTTCAAAAGCAATTCCTCTCACCGCCCGTTTGGCATCACATACATTCGTTTAACTTCCATTGCATACGCATCGTAATCCCTGGTAATAACCTTCCGGCAACCACAGATCAACGTGTCGTTCGGTATCTAATATAGATTTGAAATTTTCATTACGTTTAATGGCATCTGTAAAAGCCTTTGGCAGTTGTGCCATACTAAAGAAAGCGTTCAAATTTGCAGCAGCACTCATTATTATTGCTTTCATATTCCCTGGTTGCACATTTTCCTTTTTCAAAAATATCCGGTTGAAATATACAAGATTGTCAAAGCCGCATTCATTTGCAACAGCACTAATGAATTTGTCTGTTTCAATCAACAGGCTACAGGCATGGGCAATCTTTATTTAAAGATTAAAATTCAATGATCACACCAAGGGAGGGAATCACACTAGGGTCATCATTTTTTACCCTGGTTGGTATTGCATTACTTCCATCTGCTTTTATCGCAAGTCCGTCGGTTGTTCTAAAAGTTCTGTTGTCTGCTGTTCTTTGCCAGGTGTATTCTGGTATAACCGGGTTTCTTGCTACATACCAGTTGGTAACATCTAAGAATAAATCGATGGTGATTTTTTTCAGGTTGATTTTTTTATCTATCCTTACATCACTGCTGTTAAAGCCTCCCAACCGTTGTGCATTCAATCTTTCAAAATCCAAAGTGCCCCTTCCTTGCGAAGCGTAATTTAATCGGGAAGCAGTTTCATCAAATGGTGTAAAAGGAGCACCACCCTGGTAGCGGAATTTTAAACCAAGTTCCCAGTTTCTTGGAAACTTATAACCCCAGGTAGCAGATAATAAATGTCTGTTATCCCAACTACTTGCAACAAATTTATTATCTGCACCACTATACAAACTGCGGTAAAAAGTATAAGAAAGAATACCAAAGAATTTCTCTGTTAACTTTTTCTGTACAAAAAATTCAATGCCATAAGCTTTACCTTTTCCATTTGTGTTTACTGCTTCGTTGCCCAATGCTGTAAAATCAGTTCCGAGGTTAGCCAGTGAAATGCCATCTCTTGCAGATACAGCTACATTGCCGTACTGCTTATAAAAGCCTTCCACTGTAAAGCGCAATCCATCGTTTGGTAAAAATTCAACACCGGTTGTATAGTGCGTTGCCCGTGTATATTTTGCATTTTTATTTACCAGCAAACTATTGTTGTTGGCATATCCCAACACAGTATAAATAGGCAATTTGTAATAGATTCCTGTAGAAGCATTCAACGTCCATTTATCTGCCAATACATAGCTAAACGAAATTCTTGGAGATAAGGTTTGTAAGCCGTTCATACCCTCAGTTGTAAAAGTGTTCATATCTGTACGAACGCCACCACTTATGCCTAGCCTATTGTTCATTGCTCTTTTACCTATCTGCACAAAAGCTCCCAGGCGTACAAATGGATTTAATGGACTGGTGAAATTTTGTTGCACGCCTGGTTGAATAATATTGTTGCTTACATCTCTCACTTCCTTTTGTATTACTGCAAAAGTGTTGTTATCGTATTCTGCCAGTTGGGTAGAAGCGCCGTAAGCCAGTTTCCAGCCATTGTAATTTTTATTGATATCAAACCGCAGTTTGGTTTCCGTTTCATTGCTTACAAAATCCAATGTTTGACTTGCTGATGTTGGGTTTTCATTATCCTCAAATTTTTGAAGGTTATTATTAAACCTTGTTCGGCTTAAGGCCAAATTCCAAAAACCATTTGAGATGCTTCTTTTAAGGGATGCTCCAATTGTATAATTCCATTGCTGAATACTCGCATTTGAATTTATTTGATACAATTTTTCTGGCGTGATATCTTTTGCAGCAAGAAATTTAAATTTATCGATAGCACCAATGCCAATAAAATTAAGAGTCGTTTTGTCATCGATTTTATGGGTTATTTTTGTTTGAAAATCCCAGAAATCCGGAAGAAATGGTGCGTCAATAGCTTTGACAAGTACCTGGAAATATGATTTACGGGCAGAAAGTAAAAAAGTTGTTTTTTTATTTTTAGATAAAGGACCTTCCAATGTAAGGGCAGTTTCGAGTATACTTGCCCGTACATTTCCCTGAAATTTGTTTGCATTACCCACTTTTTGTTTAAACTGGAATACACTGCTCAATGCATTGTCATATCGGGCATCAAAAGCCGAAGAACTTAGTTTCACATCTTCAATAAAAAATACATTTAAAATGCCCTGGGGGCCGCCACTACCGCCTTGTGTTTGAAAGTGATTAATTACCGGCACTTCAATGCCATCTAAGTAAAAAACATTTTCGTTGGATGCACCACCACGAATGATGATGTCATTACGAAATGTACCACCACCCTGCCCACCACCCACGCCGGGCAATGTTTGAATTACTTTGCTGATGTCAAAACTGCCTCCAGGGTTGCTTCTGATTTCTTCAGCAGTTAATCTTTGCACACTCAATGGTGTTTCCAATGAGGCAGCACGAACACTTCGTTTGTTGGCCTTTACAATTACCTCTCCTAATTCTGCTGCATCCTGTTCAAGTTCAATGGTGAAAACGTTTTCATTACCGCTGTTTACTACAATATTATAGAGTGTAAATGTTTTAAAGCCGACAGAGCTAATCAAAAGATTGTATGTTTTAACCGGGATATTCATAATTCTAAATCGTCCATTGAAATCAGCAACAGCAAATAAGTTACTGCCTGCAATAGAAATGTTTGCGCCAGTCAATGATTGTTGCGTATTTTTTTGAAGGATGGTGCCACTGATGCTGCCTGTTTTTTGGGCATAAACAGAACCTATCATTAAACATAGGGTAATTGAAACCATACAAGTTTTCAATAAAAAGGAGTTCATTTCTAATTAACTTTTAACCATTTATCGAACTTTTAGTCTTATAAAATACTAAAATGAAAACATATTCTAATGTAAAAAGGTTGATTGACTGGGTAGAAAAATTTGATAATCAACTTGCAGATGGGGAGCAATGAGATGATAAAAATTTTGCCAATTGGCCTACTGGTGAAGTGAATGCTGGCAATAAAAAGGAATCGGTTTTGCCAGAAAAGCCCAAAACAAACAATGTAGTCGCTATTTATTTTAGGTACAAATACGCCTTGTTTTACTCGAGAAAAATTTTTAAAAATTCTAAAATTTATTCAATAGATGACTTTAGTTTTTTAGCATCGTTAATACCTGATAAAAAATTAAAGAAAGCGGACGTTATCCGTAAAAATATAGCTGAAAAATCATCAGGAAATGAAGTCTTAAAACGATTGCTTCGCCAGAAACTGATTAAGGAAACGAACAACCCCAATGATAAAAGGAGTAAATTATTGGAGATTTCGCCAGCAGGTTTTAGTGAAATCAACGCTGTAACGTGTCAGATGTATAATATGGGTTCACTCTTAGATGGTGACTTTACC
>JBKJNG010000569.1:0-6991 GCA_046596065.1 Phnomibacter sp.
CGGTAAAATTGGGAACAGTTTTCCAGCCGGCGGTTGGTACAAGGCTCATGCTTTCAACACCACCTGCTACAATGCAATCAGCAAAACCATTTCTTATTTTGGCGGTTACAATAGCAATGGTTTCAAGGCCGCTGGCGCAATAGCGGTTAACGGTCATACCCGGCACATCTTTGCCCAAAGCACGGGCGCTGATGAGGCGGCCAATCTGCAAACCCTGTTCTGCTTCCGGAACGGCATTTCCCACAATGCAATCGTCTACAAGCGCCGGATCAAGTTCCGGTAATGAAGCCATTACGCCCTTAATTACTTCAACAGCAAGATCATCGGGCCGCATGAATCTAAATCCACCGCGTTTACTTTTTCCTACTGCCGAACGATAGCCGGCTACGATATATGCTTCCTGCATCTGCAATCGAATTATATTTTAAAGAATAAAGTGCCTGTAAAAGGCAGTTGGTAATATTAGTTGTTTATGCAACTATGTAAAGTTAGGGTAGAAATAAATTCAAAGCCGGCAGGGTTCTTTTATTTTGCAACTGTTTAAGTCATCTGATACCACCGAAGCTTTCTTATAATAATTAACCGGTTAACTGGCTAATAACTTCTGCATGTATAATTTTTTACGCTCCATTCTCTTTTGGTTCGAACCCGAGAAAGTGCACCATTTCTCTATGGGCTGGTTGAAAAGATTAGCTGGTCTGCCAATGGCCGGCAAGTTTTTCGCAAGCCGTTTTTCTATAAGCCATCCCAAACTAATAACCACTGTGTTTGGGCTAACCTTTAAAAATCCTGTAGGGCTGGCAGCCGGTTTTGATAAAAATGCCAGCTGGCTTGCCGAGCTCCAGCAACTTGGTTTTGGCCATGTTGAAATTGGCACAGTTACACCGCGTCCGCAGGATGGGAATGAACAGCCGAGACTTTTTAGGCTTCCCGAAGATAAAGCGCTGATAAATCGTATGGGGTTTAATAACGATGGTGTTGAGGTAGTGGCTGAAAGATTACGCCAGTGGCAGTTAAATATAACCCGGCTGGACCGCGATGGAAAAGACGCATTAAAAGAAGGCAAGCGGATGATTATCGGTGGCAATATTGGCAAGAACAAAACCACGCCCAACGATTATGCCTACATGGATTACGACATCTGTTTTCGCAAACTCTACGACTATGTCGATTATTTTGTGGTGAATGTTAGCAGCCCAAATACGCCCGGATTACGGGAATTACAAGAGAAAGAATCATTGCGGAAAATTATAACGCACCTGCAGGAAATCAACAGGAACATGCCTGCATTAAAACCCATCTTACTAAAAATTGCCCCAGATTTAAACAACGCACAATTGCAGGATGTAATAGACCTGGCGCTGGAAATAAAATTGGATGGCCTGGTTGCTGCCAATACCACACTTGATCGTAGTAAACTGAGTGATGCGGGGAAAATACGGGCTGCAGAAGCTGGTGCGGGTGGTGTTAGCGGCAAACCAGCGCAGCAGCGTTCGACAGAAATGGTAAGAATCATCTATGAAAAAACGGCTGGTAAAATTCCAGTAATTGCTTCGGGCGGCGTATTTACTGCTACCGACGCTAAAGAAAAATTAGATGCAGGTGCAATTCTGGTACAGGTATGGACGGGTTTTATTTATGAAGGACCGGCTATCGTAAAAAACATTTGCAAGGGACTGTTGTTGGAATAAATTGACTTGGTAACAACTTTTGGATATTGCCCGGCTGGATTTTTTAAGCTTGTGGCAACGCTGATACAAATTTAATAACGGCAATACTTCTCCCGATTTAATACATCGGACGGCTACATTTGCGCATAATTATGGAACATCTTTTTACATCAGAGAGCATCATAAGTTTTTTAATACTTGTAATACTCGAAATCGTATTGGGTATTGATAACGTAATCTTCGTTAGTATTATTCTTAATCGCTTACCACAGTCTTTACAAAAGAAAGGCCGTATTTTTTGGATGATTTTTGGAATTATTATGCGCAGTTTACTGCTTCTGGGCCTTAGCTGGTTATTGGGCCAAAAGGGTAAGTCGTTGTTTTCCTTATTCGATAAAGGCTTCGACCTCGCTTCGTTGGTAATGCTGGCCGGCGGTATGTTCCTTATTTATAAATCGGTAAAAGAAATACACGAAAAGCTCGAAGGTGAAGACCTTACGCATGCAAGCGGCGCCTCGAAACCGTTAACCCTGCCGCAGGCAATTATCCAAATTATTTTAATTGATATGGTGTTCTCTTTTGACAGCATTATTACAGCCGGCGGAACCGCCAAATATGTAGAAATAATGATTGCGGCTGTTATTATTGCCATGATCGTGATGTTTATTTTCAGCCCCAGGATCGCTTCATTTATACATAAACACCCAACAGTAAAAATGCTGGCCCTTTCCTTTTTGGTGATGATTGGCCTCAGCCTGATTATTGAAGGATGGGACGCCGACAAAGCACATGAGCTTCACCTGAAAAACTATATCTATTTCGGAATGGCGTTCTCTTTTGGTGTAGAAATGCTGAATTTGGTTATGCGTAAAAGACAACAAAATAGAAGAGTGGTTAACCTGAACGAAAGGGTTTTTCCAGCAAAACCGGGAGAAGAAGATACCGATTCAGCACACTGATTTTTAGCAAAGCAACAGTAAAGCAGCCGCTACCATTCCTGCGGTTTCTGTACGTAAGCGGGTATCACCAAGGGCAACCGGGCGATATCCGTTTTCTATTGAAGCAGTTATTTCTTCAGGTGTAAAATCACCTTCGGGTCCAATTAAAATAAGACTGTCCTGTATGGCTTTTGTAAGGGATGAAGCCATTGGTTGCTTTGCATCTTCGGTACAATGGGCAATCCATTTATGCCGGTAAGCGCTTCCCTTTTCAATCAAATTATTGAAGCCAATTGGCTGATGCAATATGGGCAACCAGCTTTGCTGGCTTTGCAGCATAGCACTAATGCAAATGGCATTCATGCGATCGTATCTGAAATGTTCCCGTTCTGTCCGGGTACAGAGCAATGGATAAATATCGGTTACGCCCAGTTCAGTAGCTTTCTCTAAAAACCATTCGAAGCGGCTGCTGTTTTTAACCGGTGAAATAGCGATACCGACCCTGCGTTTTGTAGCGGAAGGTTGCTCCGCACTTTCAGTGATAGTTACCGTACAGCTCTTTTTATCGGGGCTAACAATTTCTGCCATTGCAACAAGTCCTTTGCCATTGGTAAGCTGGAGTTTCTCGCCTGCTTTCATGCGCAATACCTGGGCGACATGTTTGCTGGTTGCTTCGTCAAGCTCAAAATTACTGGCAGATTCGGTAAGTGTTGAATGGTAGAAAAAAGGAAGTGCCATTAAGTAGATTTAGATACCGTGAGGCAAAGATGAGCGGGTTAGATGTAATCTGCGTTAACCAGCAAGGGCTAGGAAATGGACGCCAATATTTCTTTGATTTTTCACTTTAACTCAGGGATATCAGATTGAATGATTTGCCAAACTAAAAATGAATCTATACCAAAATATTCATGAATAAAAACATTTCGTATGCCTACAATCTGAGCCCATTCAATTGAAGTAAACCTACTTTTTAATTCGGAAGAAATATGATTACTTGCTTCGCCAATTATTTCAATTTGCTTAATACAAGCAAACCGCATCATAGAGTTTTCAAGAAATATTGAATATTCAACGCCGCGTAAATATTTTTCAATCTCTTCAATGGCATCAAGAAGATGCTTCAAGCGAATTTTATCGCCCAATTCACTTAGCATAAATTAATTCCTTTTCAGTATCAATTATGGGCTTAATATATTTCGAGATTCCGTTTGATGACACCAGGTCCACTTTATTGTTCAGTAACTGCTCCAAATCAAGCTTCATTTGAATAAAATGCAAGCCAATTCTTTGTGTATATTCCAGATCAACCAATATATCAATATCACTTTCTATGTCAGCATTTTCTCTAACATATGAACCAAATAACCAGGCTTTCAAAACAGGTTGCGTATTAAAGTAATTTTTAATAGCTTCTTTGCTGGCTGACTCCAATTTCATAAGTCAAATATACAAGATTCAATTCTGCCTTGTGATTGCTGCATGCAGCTCATAAAAAAGCCCCTGCATTGCTGCAAAGGCCTTTAATGCATGTATGTTCAATCCTAATTCCCGTAAACGCTCAGGAATTTAATGCGCATAATTTTAAGCTGTTCCCAGGTAAGGCTAAGATCACTCAATTCCTTTTGGGCCACATCAAGGCTGCTGGTTTCGCAACTTTTAAAATATTCGATGATATCTTCCTGATCCAATTCATCTATCATATCGTTGATGGCGTAATCGAGGTTAAGCTTGGTACCACTGGCGGCGATGGTTTCCATGTCTTCCAGCAATTCTTCCATCTTCAAACCCTTGTTTTTGGCAATGGTTTCCAGCGGAATTTTCTTATCAATGTTCTGGATGAAATAAACCTTGTTGCTGCTTTTGTTCACCACGCTTTTCATCTGGAAATCATCGGGCTTCTCAATATCATTCTCTTCAACATATTCAGCTATCACTTGAATAAAAGGTTGGCCGAATTTGATAGCTTTGCCCTTGCTTACACCCTGGATTTTCTCCAGCTCTTCCATCGTGGTGGGGTACATGGTTGCCATGTCCAGCAAGCTGTTTTCTAGGAATAGTACAAATGGCGGAAGTGA
Source organism: Phnomibacter sp. (assembly GCA_046596065.1). Classification (GTDB taxonomy): domain Bacteria; phylum Bacteroidota; class Bacteroidia; order Chitinophagales; family Chitinophagaceae; genus Phnomibacter. The sequence continues at coordinate 4,684 of JBKJNG010000569.1, forward strand.
ACGTTTTTTGGCTTCTTTCTGCCTTAATTCTTTGAGCATTTCCAGCAAACGCTCATCAGCGGCGGCTCCGGCACCACCAGCATCACCACCTTCTTCATCGTCCTCATTGGCATCTTCAAACAGGTTGTTGAGAACAATTTTGAATGAGGTTGGTTTTTTAAGGAAAGCCTCGCCTTTGGGGGTAAACTTCAGCAGGCCATACTCTTCAATGTCTTTGCGCACAAGACCTTCTAAAAGCATTTGCCTGATAATGCTGTTCCAGTAGTTATGATCATGGTCTTTACCAATCGCAAACTCAGGAATTACATTGTGGCGGAACATGGTTACCTGTGCGGTTGGGCTACCGATCAAAACGCAAATAACATAGTCTATATTAAAATGCTCGCCTACAGCCTTAACCACTTTCAGCACTTTCAACACTTCCTCTTTAGTCTCAATTTTTTCTTTTGGATGAACACAGTTATCGCAATGGTTACAATTATCCTGCGGCCAAATTTCGCCAAAATAGTGGAGTAAAATTTTGCGGCGGCAAACGGAACTTTCTGCGTAGGCCACGGTTTCGTTTATTAGTTGTGCACCTACTTCTCGTTCACTGAGCGGCTTATCACGCATCAGGTGTTCCAGCTTGGCAACGTCTTTATGGCTATAGTAAAGAATGCATTTTCCTTCCATACCATCCCGGCCGGCACGGCCTGTTTCCTGGTAATAATTTTCTATTGATTTTGGAATATTATAATGGATCACAAACCTTATATCGGGTTTATCGATGCCCATTCCAAAAGCGATTGTTGCTACTATCACCTGGGTGTCTTCATTTAAAAACAGGTCCTGGCGTTCGGCCCTTATTTTAGAATCCAACCCGGCATGGTAAGCAACGGCCTTAATTCCATTTGCCCTTAGTATTTCGGCAAGTTCTTCAGTTGTTTTACGGTTAAGGGTATATATAATACCACTCTTTCCTTTGTTTTGACTGATGAATTTCACCATGTTTTTCACCGTCTGATCCTTTTTCACCTTCGGCTGTATTTCGTAGTACAGGTTGTGGCGGTTAAAGGAAGAGATGAAAATATTTGGTTCACGAAGGCCAAGGTTTTTTACAATATCGCTCTGTACTTTAGGGGTGGCAGTCGCGGTAAGGGCCACCACAGGAATATTGATATTTATCTGGTCCATCATTTCCCGCAGGCGGCGGTATTCCGGTCTGAAATCATGACCCCATTCCGAGATACAATGCGCTTCATCTACGGCGAAGAATGAAATATGCAGATCGCTGAAAAAATCCAGGTTATCCTGCTTGGTAAGGGTTTCAGGCGCCACGTACAGCAATTTTGTTTTGCCGCTGAGCAGGTCGTCCTTTACTTCTTTTTGTTGTGTTTTATTGAGAGTACTGTTCAGAAAATGCGCAATATTATCCTGGCTGCTGTAGCCCCTTACCAGGTCAACCTGGTTTTTCATGAGGGCAATCAGCGGACTAACCACAATGGCCACACCTTCATTAATAAGAGCCGGCAACTGGTAGCATAAACTTTTTCCGCCGCCGGTTGGCATAATCACAAAAGTATCTTTTCCGTTAAGCAGACTTTGAATAGCATCTACCTGCAATCCTTTAAAACCATCAAAGCCAAAGTGTTCCTTAACTTTTTCAGTCAATTCGGCTTCGGTCATTTGTTTTAACCCTACCTGGAGCGCTCTGTTTACCGGTACCCTTGGAAGAATTGGCTCTGTAACGGTCGTTTTAGTTCTTGTTGCTTTCTTTGTGGCAACGGCTGCTTTTGTAGCAACGGTTTTTCCCATGTCTTTATATTTATACGTAACAGCTAAAGCCGAAACGGTTCTTTAAGGTAATTTAATTGTGGCAGTGATAGCCAAAAATGAAAAATAAATTTTTTACCATTGCTTATACAAGCAACAAACGCCACGCCATTATTAGATTTCACCCTCACAATTTTCTCTCAAATGGGCTGTTAGAAGAGGTGCGAACTTAAATCAATTTACCGTTATACTTTTTACTTATTATAATCTTCATTAGTTTTTTAATTAATAAAACTGTTCAATTATTGAATTATTTGTGATTAAGATTATATGTCCGTGGTCATGGCGCCAGCCTGTTGCAGCGTAATTGTACAGGCTATCATTCTACATTTCATTCAATTACATTTGCTGCCATGTTACAAGCCGGTATCAAACAAATGGCTTTGCGAACCATACAACTGGAAACGGAAAGCATAGCAGGTTTAGCTTCATATATAAATGAAGATTTTGAAAAAGTGGTAAAGCTTGTTCACTATAGCAAGGGCAGGCTCATAAT
>JBKJNG010000404.1:0-3086 GCA_046596065.1 Phnomibacter sp.
GTAAAAACCAACATCTCCATTATTCCTTATGCGTTGGGCGGTGTATCGAAAGATTACAATAAAAACACACCCGCCAAATTTCAGAAGGATATTGGTGCCGATGCAAAAATCGCCATCACATCATCGCTCAATTTAGACCTTACCGTTAACCCCGATTTTTCGCAGGTGGAAGTTGACCGGCAGGTAACCAATCTCGATCGTTTCGAATTATTTTTTCCGGAACGCAGGCAGTTTTTTCTTGAAAACGCTGACGTGTTTGGCAATTTTGGCTATGCCAATATTCGGCCGTTTTTTTCGCGGCGTATTGGCTTGAATGTACCGATACAATTTGGCGCAAGGTTAAGTGGCAAACTTAATAAGAACTGGCGTGTTGGTGCTATGGATATGCAAACCGCAGCTGTTGATGCAACTGCTTTACCCGTGCAAAATTTCGCAGTGGTTTCGTTGCAGCGACGAGTATTTTCCCGATCAGGCATTGCTGCATTATTTGTAAACAAGCAGAGCATTAATTACACGCCCGGTACCGATCCTTCAAAGCCGGTTTATAATGCTTATAACCGCAACATAGGTTTCGAGTACAACCTTGCATCGGCGAGTAACAAATGGACCGGCAAAGCTACGGTGCTAAAGTCTTTTACACCCAACACAAAGGGCCACGACCTATCGCAGGCAGCAAACCTAAATTACATCACACGCAAGTTTATTTTCAACTGGCAGCATGAGTATGTTGGCAAAAATTATAATGCCGAGGTTGGTTATGTACCACGCAAAGGATACATCAAATTAAACCCGCAGGTTAGCTATTTATTCTTTCCAAAAAAATCAAAGATTTTAAGCCATGGACCAGTATTCATAAGCAACAACTACTTCGACGAAAAATTTAATAAAACAGATAATACCACTTACGGTGCTTACAAAATAACCTTTCGCAACCAGGCCATTCTTAGTCCGTGGGTGGCGCATGATTATGTAAAACTTTTGCAGCCTTTTGATCCTACTAATTCAGGGCTTGATTCACTCCCCGCCGGAAGCCAGAACTGGTGGAATTCATTTGGTGCAGATTACATCAGCAAGCCGCAACGTTTATTTACAAATGCAGCCAGTTTTCGCTATGGCGGTTACTACGCCAACGGCACCCGCTTTAATGTCACTGGTGAGGCTGGTTTTCGCTTTCAGCCTTATGCAAGCGTTTTTATGAGCGCCAGTTATAACGATATCCATTTGCCGCAACCATGGGGCCACAGAACGTTCTGGTTAATTGGCCCACGCATCGATGTTACCATGACCAACAATTTATATTTCACTGCTTTTTGCCAATACAACCAGCAAACAAAAAATATCAATCTCAATACCCGTTTGCAATGGCGTTACAAACCTGCCAGCGATATCTTTATTGTATACACCGATAATTATCTCCCCGAAAATTTCAGCGTAAAAACAAGAGCTTTCGTATTAAAATGGACCTACTGGTGGAGCTTGTGATACGATGTCGGATGTCGGATTTGTGAAGCGCATACTGGTTAAAAAAACGGCTATTGGATGTTATGCAATGATCCATCATCCATGAACAATTAACCACTGCCTTGGGCTGCACACTGTAAATCATACATTATTAGCTATCCTCCTCTTATTAAATTTTCAACTTTTCCCCTGAATACTTTACAGCGGTCGTCTGACAGCAGTTTGTTATTGCTGGTCCCGATACATTACTGTCCTCAAAATTCCCCGTTATATCGAAAAGTATCACCAGATAAAATAGCTTTGGCATACAAGAATAACCGGCATGTTGATGGATTCGTAAATATTTCAGCATAATTAAAACTTATCAAATGGCGACATTTTCTGAAGCCGAAAAATTACTTAGGCAACATTCGGCATTTCCTGTAAATGCATTTGTTTGGGAAAAAGGGAAATCAGTGTACGAATTCCCTTTTATTCAAAAATTAGCTGAAGACAATTATATCGTTCACTCGCAAAGGCATTACGCATTAAATCCTTTTGAATTGGCAGAAAAAGCTACCTGGGAGTTTAAATCGCTAAAAAAAGCATTTCAAAAGTGGAATGATTTAGAAAATGGCGTATTTTAAACAATCACTATTTAGATTGTTATGCAAACCGAGCAGGGCCTTGAAAGATTTATAGAAGCACAACAAACAGACTACCAGGTTGCATTGTCAGAAATAAAAAAGGAAGAAAACAAAGCCATTGCATGTGGTATATTTTTCCGTAGATCCAGGGTTTGGGTTTTAGTGAAACATCAAAGTATTACGCTATAAAAGATCTGCGGGAAGCTACAGCATTTCTGCAACATCCGCTTTTAGGTAGGAGGCTGATTCAAATCAGCAATAAATTGTTGGGGCATATCGGAAATGATGCAATGATAGTCTTTTCAAAAAATACATCAGCGGGGGATTATACACAACAAGTAAACAAGACTCACCGGTACGCGAGGGACCTGTTCATCAAACCTGGCGAACAACGGAGTTTTACGTGGATGATCTAAATGGAAACACATAAATTTATCAGCGGTAGCAGGTGAAAAACAAAGCGGAAACTTTTTCGAAAATGAATGTAACGGCAACAAGAGTATATTGCTTTATAATTCGAACTCCCCGCAATGAAAATATTATCCCTGCTACTTTTGTTTTTAATATTCCTCATTCATTACGTATCAGCTCAAAACATTGTAAGGATACCAGCATACACAGCCTATGCGGTACCGGCAGAAGATGACGAAATAGAAGAAAGCAATATGTTCAATACCAAAGATGGTTTGCACAACTGGAGAAATCCTACGCAAAAAATACAGTTCTATTTTAATTGCCGCAATACCGGCAAACTTAATCTTGCACTGCTGCTAAAAAATTACATTGCGGGTAATATTCTAAGTGTTACGGTGGCAGGCAAATTATTTAGGGTACAGGTGCCTGCAAGTTCCGCGTTTAAAAAAATTGTTGCAGGTAGTGTGAATATAAGTGCGCCGGGCTTTTATAGTGTGGTAATTTCCTGTGTTTCAAAAAAAGAAAAAAACATAGCCGATATAAAATCGCTGGAGCTAAGTGGTGATGCCATAAAAAATATTCACT
>JBKJNG010000651.1:0-5912 GCA_046596065.1 Phnomibacter sp.
GAAGGCACCATCTGGCTACGCAAAAAATTTAATGCAGAACCTAAAGCGGATAAAAAATATATTCTGTATTTCGGTGCGGTAAATTATGAAGCACATGTCTATTTAAACGGGAAGAAAGTTGGCACTCATAAAGGAGGATTTACGCCCTTTCAGTTTGATGTAACAGGAAAATTGAACCTTGGTGAAAACTTTGTGGTGGTGAAGGCAGATAACAAGCGCTACCCTGATGAGATACCGACGGTAAATACCGATTGGTGGAATTATGGGGGTATTACAAGGGATGTGCTGTTAGCAGAAGTTCCATCAACCTACATTGAGGATTATAAAGTGCAGTTGGCCAAAGGAAATCTTAATAGGATAGAAGGGTTTGTGCAACTTTCTGGCCCTGATAAAACTCAAAAAATAACGATCAATATTCCCGGGGCCGGCATCAGCCAATCAGCAACAACGGATAACAATGGCAGGGCATTATTTAATTTTCCTGTGAAGAAAATAAATTACTGGAACCCGGACAATCCGGTTTTATATAACGTTGAAATTAGTTCGGCAACCGATCATGTAAAAGACAAAATTGGTTTCAGAACGATCGAAACAAAAGGGAAGGACATTTTGCTCAATGGCAAGTCGGTTTTTTTGAGAGGTATTGCTATGCATGATGAGAATCCACTGATTCCCGGCCGATTGAGAGGAGAGGGAGATATGCGGATGATGTTGCAATGGGCAAAAGAAATGAATTGTAATTATGTGAGGCTGGCCCACTACCCTCACAACGAACTAATGATAAAATTGGCAGATGAAATGGGGCTACTTGTTTGGGCCGAATTGCCTGTTTACTGGACCATCTCCTGGCTCAATGAAGCAACATATCAAAACGCTGAACGCCAATTAACTGACCTGATGACAAGAGATCGCAATCGTGCAAGCGTCATTGTTTGGTCCATCGGCAATGAAACGCCCATCAGCGATCCCCGCAATATTTTCATGGGCAAGCTCGCTGCTAAAGCCAGAACAATTGACAATACCAGGTTGGTGGCAGCAGCGCTAGAAATTCATAGAAAAGGAAATGATGTGGTTATTGAAGATCCGCTGGGTGATAAATTAGACTTGGTGAGCTTTAACGAGTATGCAGGTTGGTATTGGAGTAGCAATAAAGATATGCTGAATTATAAGTTTGACATAAAATTCGATAAGCCGGTGGTGATCACAGAATTTGGCGCCAGTGCGTTGGCCGGTTTTCATGCAGATGACGATACCAGGTGGAGCGAAGAATACCAGGACCTGTTGTATAAAAATCAATTTAAAATGCTTACGGCCATTAGCGGCTTGCGGGGTATGACTCCCTGGATACTGGTAGACTTTCGTTCGCCCCGAAGGCAGCACCCATTTTACCAGGATTTCTGGAACCGCAAGGGGCTGATCTCAGAAACGGGTAAGAAGAAAAAAGCATTTTTTACACTGAAAGAATTTTACAACGAAATGGAGAAGAAATATAAATAGATACACCACAGCATTTCGGTTCAGCCAAAGCTTCGTGGTTTTGCGGGCATGGGCCAACACTAAATTGATCAAAAGAAATGAAGATTGCCTGTTATACCTTTTTAGTTATACTGATATTACCATCTGCTGTTTTATCGCAAAGCCAGGCGCTGGTTTACAAAGATGCCAGGGCGCCGATTGAAAAAAGGATAGAAGATTTGGTAAAGCGAATGACACTCGAAGAAAAAATTCTTCAAACCAACCAATGGACCTACGGCAAAAATGCAAATACTAATAATATCGAAGCAAGCAAAAAAGCAGTTCGTCCAGAGATTGGTTCATTAATTTATCGTAGCATCAGTCCTGTTTATCGCAATGATATTATGCGGAAAGCCATGGAGGAATCCCGTTTGGGAATTCCCATTCTAATGGGATTTGATGTAATACATGGATACCGCACAGTCTATCCTATTCCATTGGCGCAGGCTTGTTCCTTTAATACTGTGCTCGTATCACAAGCCTGTGCGGTAGCTGCCAAAGAATCAAAATTGTCCGGCGTAGACTGGACTTTTTCTCCCATGATTGATGTAGCCCGTGATGCCCGTTGGGGAAGAGTTGCAGAAGGTTATGGTGAAGATCCGTACACCAATTCAGTATTCTGTGTTGCATCTGTAAAGGGCTACCAGGGCAAAAGTTTATCTGATCCGTATTCTATTGCTGCTTGCCTGAAACACTATATCGGCTACAGCTTATCCGAAGGCGGAAGAGATTATCGCTATGCCGATGTATCTGCACAAACTATGTGGGAAACATTGATGCCGCCTTACGAGGCAGGTGTAAAAGCTGGTGCGGCTACGCTCATGAGTGGTTTCAATGATATCAGTGGAATACCTGCATCGGCCAATCATTATACCCTCACTGAAATTTTAAAAGATCGGTGGAAGCATGACGGTTTTGTGGTATCGGATTGGGGCTCGGTTGAGAATCTTGTTCCGCAGGGTTATGCTAAAGATAAAAAAGAGGCAGCTTTGAAATCATTTACAGCCGGCGTAGAAATGGATATGGTAGATAATGTGTACATAGAAAATCTTCCGCAGTTGGTAAAGGAAAATAAAATTTCTATGCAACAAATTGACGAAGCCGTAAGGAGAATTTTAAGAATAAAATTCAGGCTGGGATTATTTGATAAACCTTATGTAGATGAGCTGGCTGAAAAAGACCGATACTATCAACCGGAAAGTATGGCTGTTGCATCAAAACTTGCGGAGGAGTCGATGGTGCTGTTAAAAAACAACAATCAAACATTACCGCTTTCATCAGCCATCAAACAAATTGCATTAATTGGCCCGATGGTGAAAGACAGTATCAACATCATGGGCTCCTGGGAAGGACAAGGTGTTGGCAGTGCTGTTGAAACTATTTATGCCGGTTTTGAAAAAGAATTTACGGGCAAAGCTGCACTTAACTACGCTAAGGGTTGCGACTTTGAGGGAGCCGACGAAAGTGGTTTTAAAGCCGCCATGGATGCCGCTAAAAAATCTGATGTAGTAATTGTATGCATCGGCGAAATGAAGAAATGGAGTGGCGAGAATGCAACCCGTTCTACACTGGCGCTACCTGCTATTCAGGAACGTCTGGTTGCAGCGCTAAAAAAAACCGGCAAACCTCTTGTGCTGGTTTTGTCAAATGGGCGTCCCATAGAAGTGGCCAGGCTAGATGCTTCCGCTGATGCTATCCTGGAAATATGGCAACCGGGTATTGCCGGTGGCACACCGCTAGCAGGTATTGTATCGGGTAGATTAAATCCTTCAGGAAAATTGGCGATAACATTTCCATTAACCGCCGGGCAAATACCAACTTACTATAACATGCGGCAGTCTGCAAGGCCAAAATTGGGCGGATACCAGGATATTTCTACGCAACCAATGTATTGGTTTGGACATGGGCTCAGTTACACTAATTTCTCTTATGGTGCTGTCAAACTTTCAGACAGCATCATTCAAAAAAATAAAAAGCTAATAGCGGAGGTTGAAATTACAAATACAGGATCAAGAGCTGGGAAAGAAACTGTATTATGGTTTATTGCAGATCCTGTTGCCTCCGTTACAAGGCCTATGAAGGAATTGAAATATTTTGAGAAATCAGAATTAAAGCCCGGTGAGAAAAAAATCTTCCGGTTTGAAATTGATCCCATGCGGGATCTAAGTTTTCCGGATGCGAATGGAATTCTTCATTTAGAAAGTGGTGATTTTTATTTATTGATCAATGATCAAAAAATAAAGTTTGAGTTGAAGGCTGGGCCATAAGTCAATCGGCGAAGAGAAGCGGCGATTCTATTAGTTCAGCAGGCGACGCAAAAAGAATGGATGCTTATAAAACCTGGGTATCGCTGTAAAAAATATCAGTTAGCGATGCGGTACTAAATACTTTAAAACTAAACGTTTATGATGGAGCAAGTGGTTGAAATTAGAAAAGACAAAACAAGTTTATTGGCTGACGCCATTTTTAGTGCTATTGAAAAATTAATACCAGGGTACATGGAAATTCCAGCTGATAGATGTATATCAAATGGTAACCTGGCGGTTTGCATCATTGACGAAAACGGATTGGCTCTTGGTAAAATGTTTGGAACAGATAAGCCCCGGATGAGGCAATCGTATAAAGTTGCCTGGACAAAAGCAAGCCAGGTATGGCTTACCGGTGTAAAGACTGGTGAGTATGAGAAAATGGTTTTCAATAAGGAAGTGGGCGAAAATGCAAATGGAATAGAGGCACCCGATTTAATTGGATGGGAAGGCGGACAGCCTCTCACCTTGAAAAGCGGAGCGGTATTGTCTGTTGGCTTTAGCGGTTTCAGGGGCACAACAGATCTCGAAATAATGGAAAAGGCATTGGCTATCGCCGAGCAAAGTATTTTAAAAGTGTGGGACTAAAATAATTGATGATGAAGTATGTAGCAAATGAACAACGGTATCAATCTATGGAATACCGAAGGTGTGGGAATAGTGGCTTGCTTTTACCCGCACTCTCATTGGGCCTATGGCATAATTTCGGTCATATAGATAATTTGGAAAATGCCCGTAACATTTTACGGGTAGCCTTTGACAATGGGATCACCCATTTTGACCTGGCAAATAATTATGGTCCGCCTGCAGGTTCGGCAGAAGAAAATTTCGGAAAGATTTTTAAAGAAGATTTTACTGCATACAGGGACGAGTTGATCCTTTCAACCAAAGCCGGTTGGGGTATGTGGCCTGGCCCTTATGGTGACTGGGGATCCAAAAAATATTTGGTTGCAAGTCTGGATCAGAGTTTAAAAAGAATGGGGTTGGATTATGTTGATATATTTTATCATCACCGGCCTGATCCAATTACGCCCATGGAAGAGACAATGGCCACGCTTGATTTAATAGTGCGCCAAGGCAAAGCGTTGTACGTTGGTATATCAAGCTATCAGCCAGCAGAAGCAGAAAAAGCTATTAATATTTTAAAACAATTGGGTACGCCCTGCTTAATTCATCAGCCGAAATATTCCATGTTTGATCGTTGGGTGGAAGACGGACTGTTAGATGTATTAGAAGAAAACGGCGTTGGATGCATTCCTTTTTCACCGCTTGCGCAGGGATTGCTTACCAACAAATATTTAAACGGTATACCCGATGGTTCAAGAGCTGCAAGTGGAAGAGGGAATGGCGCCATAGAAGAAGGTCAGGTATCAGCAGCACAAATACAGAAAGCAATACAGTTGAATGAACTGGCAAAAAAGAGAGGACAAAATCTTGCTCAAATGGCTCTTGCGTGGATTTTAAAGGACAAAAAAATAACGTCCGTTTTAATTGGTGCAAGCAAGCCAGAACAGGTATTGGATTGTATTCGTTGCATCGATAATTATTCATTTACAAAGGAAGAGTTAGAATTGATTAATAAAATATTAGCGTAAAGAAAAATCCTCCAATTATGAAAAGAACTTACTTCTTTTTAGCCTGTATATATGTTTTGCTCAGCACAAATGCGGCTGCCCAAAGCAAGTCTGATAAAACTAACAGCACCCCTGCGTATAACCAGGTTCAGGCAAGAACAAATGCAAAAAGTAACAACTGGAATACATACGCAGCTAAAACCATTGATAAATTACCTGGCTTTAAGATGAAGCCCGATCCTGCGCTAAATGAATACGGTAGCTGGAAGGTAAACCAGTCAAACGCAACAGGTTTTTTTAGAGTAGAAAAAAAAGCAGATCGTTGGTGGATCGTTGATCCGGAAGGCTATCCTTTTATTCATAAAGGAGTGGCTGTTTACCGGCCGGGTAATTCCAGTGCACAGAAGGAAGCGATGTTGAATAAATACGGCAGTGCAGAAAAATGGGTTTCGCAAGAGAGTGGTTTTTTAAAGCAGCAAGGGTTTAATGGAACAGGTGCCTGGTCTAATGTTGACCT
>JBKJNG010000048.1:0-7721 GCA_046596065.1 Phnomibacter sp.
GTTAGCGGCTTTCGATGAACTATAACGCTTATCTGGCGTTATAGTTCATCGAAAGCCGCTAACGGCCCTGTAAAAAAAGACGGTACGCCCGATAAGCGTTACAAAGAAAATAAGAAGACAAAATAATATTTCAGCTTCATTTTTTTGCTGTTAGCAACATAAAGCCCCGAACTTATACGCGGGGCTTTATGTTTATTAAATTAGTTGATCGTTTGTATCACGTCATCGCTTACAAGCGGTGAGGTAGTCTAACAGATTGGTGGCTTTTGCTACTTTTTTTCTAGCAGGTTTTCGCAAGTTTCAAATAAGTAATTTGCAATCCCATGTCGGGAGACCTGCCTAGTGTGCACTTTAAATCGTTAACCCGGTAAAATTTAAAAGGCCGGCATTTTCTGCAGACCCTTTACCGTTATTGTTATGAAATAAGATGGAGCACAATCAGTCCATAATAAGTGCTGTTGATCTGCAAGGTGTTTACATTATCTCCAAATTATAAATTAGCAGCTGAGTTTGTATGAACATGGGGATTTGACTGACTTTAAATGCGTATGCCAGATTATGTTTTGGTTGAAGCCTGGTAAAATTTGCAATGCATAACTACACCCTCCTGCAACTGTTGATATTAACAAGTGCATGTTTAAGGTATGTGCAAATACACGTTGGGTATTAACTGATTTCATTGCATATATTACCGGCCTAAACTTCAATATTCATGCTGTTTCAGGCCAGGTTAATAAAATCGATTCCGTTATTTGTTTTACTAAGCATACAGGTGCACGTTTTGGCGCAGGGTACGCGTTTGTTACGGCAACCCGCTATTAGTGTCACACAAGTAGTTTTTGAATATGGAGCAGATATTTGGGTAGCTAATAAAAACGGTGGCGACGCACATCGCATCACAAGTACGTCCGCAGTAGAAAGTGATCCGCATTTTTCACCTGATGGCCGTTTAATAGCGTTCAGTTCCAACCGCTCTGGCAATAACCAGGTGTACATTGTTTCCAATGAAGGTGGCATACCTGCCAGACTTACCTGGTATCCCGCTGGTTCATCTCCGCGTGGATTTACCCCTGATGGAAAAAAAATCATCTATGCTTCTTCCCGTGAAAGTGCGCCAACTGAATTTGAAAGATTATGGACTGTTCCAGTCGAAGGCGGCGCTTCTACCATGCTGCCAGCGCCATGGGGTTACAATGGAGTTTATTCACCCGATGGGAAAAAAATAATAGTTGATCGAGTTAGTCGCTGGGATACCGAATTCCGGCATTACAAGGGGGGGCAAAACACCCCTCTGCAGATCCTTGATTTAAGCACTTTACAGGAAACTGCTATTCCAAATGAAAGAACAAAAGATGTAAATCCTTACTGGCAGGGCAATGAAGTTTTCTTTCTTTCAGATCGTGATTTTATTGAGAATATTTGGGCTTATAATGTTTCCACCGCAGCATTACGGCAGGTTACGAAATTTACTAAAGGAGACATCAAATGGCTTTCGGGAAATGAGAAAGAACTTGTTTTTGAACGAAATGGCGATCTGAGCCTGCTTGATCCCTTTAGCGGTAAAACACAGCAGCTTTCTATTAATGTGAATGGCGATTTTCCGTGGGCAGAGCCGCACTGGGAAAGTGTGACAAGCCGTGCTGATAATGCTTCCTTATCGCCAACCGGAAAACGAATAATAGTTGAAGCAAGAGGCGAGATTTTTACCGTGCCGGTCGAAAATGGCAATGCCCGCAATCTTACCCAAAGTTCCTCTGCTGCCGATCGGCAACCCCTTTGGTCGCCGGATGGAAAGCAAATTGCCTGGTTCTCCGATAAAGGTGGTAAAGGCTATGCGTTATACGTGGTTGACCAGGAAGGAAAGAACGAGCCCCGTTCAATTTCAATTGGCGAATCGAAATTGGCATGGGAACCAACCTGGTCGCCGGATGGAAAGTATATTGCTTTTGAAGATGATGATGTAAGAATACGAATACTAGAACTGGCTAACGGTAAATTAACCACGGTTGATACGGGCGGTACCAACCTCGAAAGGGGAAGCATGGGACTCACCTGGTCACCCGATTCAAAATGGCTGGCTTACGCTAAAACAGCCCCGAATGGTTTTCACCGGATTACCATCTGGTCCATGCAATCTGGCAAACCAAAAGCTTTCAGCGATCCGCTGGCCGATGCAGTTCAACCCGCCTGGGATAGGGGTGGAAGATACCTTTATTTCCTGGCCAGTACAGATGTTGCCTTGGGTTCTGGATGGGCCAATACCAGCTCAATATCGGCAAAGCCTGAATTTGGGGTATACCTGGCCGTGTTGCGTAAAAATGATCCGCCGCCGTTCCCTTTAAAAACCGATGAAGAACCAGATTCTACCAAAGAAAAGAAAAGCACAAAAGACAAGGATACTTCCGTAGCAAATACCGTTAAAATAGATTGGGATAATCTTGATCGCCGAACTCTGGCGCTTCCTGTTGCTGTAGGTAATTATGACCGCATGATCAGCGGCCGTAAAGGCTCTGTGTTTATTGGCGCAGGCATTAAACTGAGTAAGTTCAGTATTGAAGATAAAAAGGCAGAAGAATTTGCAAAAGATGCTTCGCGGGTAGCCGTTTCAGCTAATGGCGAAAAAATATTATTTCAGTCCGGTGAAAACTGGCGGGTAGTTTCTACGGGCAAAACACCCGGTGCTTCTGAAGGAAACGTAACCATGAATTTGATGATGGAATTGAACAGGGTGGAAGAATGGACACAGATTTTCACAGAAGCCTGGCGTTATGAACGTGATTATTTTTACGATCCAAACCTCCATGGCCGCGATTGGCAGGAGGTTTGGGAGCAATACGCGCCGCTAATGCCTTATATCCGGCACCGCGAAGATCTTACTTACCTGCTCGACCAGCTGGGTGGCGAATTATCTGTAGGTCATAGTTTTGTTTTTGGTGGCGATTTCCCTAAAGCGGATGATTCACATGGAGCCGTATTGGGTACAGATTTAGTTGCTAAAGACGGTCGCTGGCAAATTAAACGGATCTACACCGCCGAAAGCTGGAACCCGGGCCTGGAAGCCCCGCTTGATCAACCCGATCTGAAAGTGAAGGAAGGCGATTATATTATAGCGATAGATGGCAAAGACTTAACCAGTAGCAAAGATCCTTATGAGTTACTGGATGGAAAAGCAACTGTGCAAACGGTGCTAACCCTAAACAGTAAACCTTCAGCTGATGGTGCTTGGACGATCCGAGTAAAACCATCAGCAAACGAAAAAGCGCTTCGGCAGCGGGCATGGGTGGAAGATAACAGGCGTAAAGTAGATGAGCTGTCGAACGGGAAGCTTGGTTATGTATGGGTGCCTAATACCGGGGGGCCGGGCTTTGTTTCTTTTAACCGCTATTATTTTTCGCAACAGGATAAAGAAGGCGCAGTAATAGATGAACGGTTTAACGGTGGTGGCTTGCTGGATGATTACATGGTGGACCTGATGGTGCGGCGCTTGCGTGCGGCCGTTACCAATGAAGTTCCGGGCGGTAAGGCGCTGCGTTTGCCGGCCGGTATTTTGGGGCCAAAGGTTTTATTGATCAACGAACTGGCAGGATCGGGAGGCGATTTCTTTCCATGGATATTCAGGCACCAGAAAGTTGGCCCGCTGATAGGCACAAGAACCTGGGGTGGCCTTGTAAAATCTTCTGTGCATTATGCGTTGGTAGATGGTGGCGCTATTACAGCTCCCGATAACGGCGTGTTTGATCCGGGTGAACATAAATGGGTCGGAGAGAATCAGGGTATTCCCCCGGATGTGGAGCAAAAAATAGACGCTGTTTCTGTATCGAAAGGAAAAGACATTCAACTGGAAAGGGCTGTGAAGGAGTGTTTGCTTTTGCTGGAGAAAGAACCAAAACCATCGGCTGAGCATCCGCCATATTCAACACCTGCTAAGAAGCAATAATTAAACTGCCGGTTGCTTATATCAGCCCAATCCTGTTAACTAAAGCATTACCTGTAACATGGTGGCTATTCTTAATTAGTGGTTGCGTTTTTATTGAATGTATTGAGCGGTTTATAAAAGCTACTCAATACATTAACCTGCTGAAAGGAATGCCTACACCTACGCTAAGGGCTGTTTTGTTACCGAATTTTCTTTCAGTGGTTATTTCATGGGTAAGATCAAAAAAACTTACCTGGAATTCTATGTTGACGGCTGGCAGTTTTTTGCTGTTGATTAATATAACAGGTACGCCCACTCTCACATTCGTAAGGTTATAACTCCCAAAACTTTTCTCGAGCAATACACTAACACCAAAGTGAAAATTTGAAGGGAAATAGATAGTTCTTATCCTTAAAGATGGAGTAACAAAGGTTTTATAATCTCCTATATATAACTCGTCGGTTTTTAATGATGCAAAACGCATTGTATCTGTTCCACCGAGATTTTTATACTCAGTGAAATTTGTTTTGATAAGTGCAAAACTGTTTGCAGAATTGTTTCCAATTATTCTGCCGCTGGCAGTAATAAAAAACCTTCCTGCCTTACTGCTTTCCCATAACCGTGTATGACTAAGTGTAAATTCAAACGGGTAAGGATTTTTTTTATCAAAAGGAGACGTAAGCGACGGAGCAACATTGTATTTTGGTGACAATAGCGGAACATAACCAATCAGGCTGGTCCAGTGCGTGGTAATCAGTTTGAAATTGCTTGTTTTGGTAAGCGCTTCGGCCTGTAACCTTGCAAACTTTTCCTGGTATTTTTCCTTAAGGTCTTCGTAAAAATTTTGTCGGGCAATGAATATTGCGTCACTTCTATTTTGTCGCGGGAGTTCAGTGGAATCAATCTTATCAAGCGCCGTTTCAAAATCAGTCGTAGTATTTTTTATTTCAATAGAAAGCGAGTGCAATATTCCCGCCCGCAAAGCATTCATTGCATGTTTTTGATTTGGCCATTTATCTCCCGGAACACATCCCGAAATTCTGGTTCTTACTTTTCCCAACCATGTTTGATTAACAGTGATGCTGAGTTGATTTTTAAACTGTTTGTCTAAAAATGTGGTATTGAAACCATCGGCAATATTTGCTTTAATTCCAAAACTGAAAAGTTTTTTTATGGGTTCATCTATCCCCTTTGCTTTTTGAAGATTGTGATTGATGGTAAGTATTCCTGCTGAAGTGTTAAGTGTTACATAATTGGTATAATAAGAAAGGTCGCCATTCTCTGACAAATAGCTGGTTTTATCTGCCAGGAAAACATTCATAGCCCTGTTTGAAATAACCATATCATAACCATTGCCGCATTGCTTATTTGTTACTGTTTTATTGATGGTTGTAAGCTCATTAATAATGGCGGTATCGTTTTGCGCTTTTCCGGCGACCATTAATAAACAAGATAAAAAAACCAATAGCTGACGGTGTATAAGAGACATGTGTTATTGTGGGTTATAAACCAAAATAAGGTCAATCATATGCTGAATGTTTGGAATGCGGCCAGTCTCCATAGTTGTCAAATGCTGAAGTGAGGACATAACAAAAGCTGTCATGAAAAATAAATACCGGCAACATGCATGTATTTAAATAACAACTTACACAAACACTTTATCCAATCCCCATTGTTTCATTAATGGATTAGTAAAAACTTTCATGGTATCTGCATCGAGTAATTTGTTTCTTGCTTCGATCCATGCATCCACATTACTACTGCCATACATTTTATTGATCTTGTCAAAATCAAGTTCATTCACCTTTCCCCAATGCGTTGTGTATGAAATGTTTTCCTCATCAAGCCTTTTCCAAACTTCCCTAAAAAAATTGGATGTATCAGAAGAGAATGCGCCATCCAGTTCAAACACACAAGTATGATCAAAGCGTGTAAAGCCTAAGGTTGCTTTTGTTTGCTTTACAAACCTAAAAGCAAATAAACCAAGGAATGGTCCCTTTTCCTGGTTTGTCTCCAGCAACATATCAGCAACCCTATTTACATCTTCGATTGAAACTCCAATTGCTGCACTTAACAATTTTCCGTGAAGGGTGGTATTATTGAAAATCTCACCTAATGTTCCAAATACTTTTTCATAAGGCTTTAATGCACCGGCAAGTGCTTTATTCACTACCATCGGTACAAGGTCCGGAAGAACGTGTACAATTTTTCCAATAAAACATGGGCCATCATCACCGGGGCCGAGACCGTTTGGGTCGGGATTTACATGCCTAACATAATCTTCATGATAAGGCCTTTTATAAAACGAATAAACATAGGCTCCGCCATCCATATCGTATGGATTAAGTGATACTGCAAAATGGTAAGGACGCTCACTGCCAAACGGCAGTTCTGAATCAGTAAAATCCAATGTCGTCATGAGACGTTTTAAAGAATCGTTGTAAGGCATGCGCCGCATATAACATTCAAGCAGATAAAGATCTTCGGTTTCGATTAATACGCCATGAATAATACCAAAAGCACCAACACTAACCAACGCAGCATCAAAAAGATCATCGTCCCGGATCAATTCGGTGTCAAGATTTCTGATGAAAGATTCGGAGACAACGGGTGCCGATTTCCGCTCCAAAAAAATATGCTTATTAGGGCCAACAATTATGTGTAGTCCCACGACAAACTCCTGCACTGCGCCAAAATCGAACGCAGAACCATGCGCACCAGTAGCCAATACGCCGGCAATTGTTTGCCCGTTACTGGCGCCCGAAGCTTTTAATGAAAGTTTTCTTCCGCGAAGTTCCCTGCTTAGTTCCCAAACACCGTTGCCACATTGCGCAAACAGCAGTTTGTTTGGATCGCCGGTATAATCGGGTGAAACACCTTGCGATGAAACCCTCAGCGTTGTATTAAGCTGTTTGGTATCCAGCATAATACCATTTGTTGCTGTTGCTATATGCATCCATGACCAGCCGGCACCTAAAGTTCTTAGAGGTGTGTTGGTATCGATTGCATTGCGAATAAGACTTTGAAAGCCTTTGGTCGCGTCATTATACCCCTCCAAAGCACTCATTGCATTCTCATTACCCACCACGTACATGTCCTTTATAGATTCTATAAATGTTTCATGCTTGTTTTCCCATTGCCTTGTGCCTGTTTTAATAATTTTCATAGCGAATTTTTTATAGAGATCCTGTTTTTTTACATGGTTTACTGCACTTGTATTCCACTTTCATGGGGCACCAAATACCAAGTGTGAGTACCGTTATCAGCGAATACCCCAGATTTGTTTTCATAGTAACTTCTGACATGCCATTTACATCCAGCGAATCGCAAATGGGCGTGGTTATCGCTGCCGGCTTTTGTGCCAGGCCCCACAAAAAAGAATGGACTGTTTTCTTTGAAACCTCTGTGCCGGCTTGCGCCCTGGTAGCAATTTTAAAGTTGTAACAACTGGTAAACATCACCAGCATACTTATTAGAAAGACCTGCAAGAAACCTTTTAGCGGTTTGGAATGATTTTGTGGCATAGGAAAATGTAGTTTTAGTGTCATTAAAAAACCGGCCGGGTAATGCGGTATCGCTAAAGCCCTGCGCTGATAATTTCAACAGTATTTGACAGATTAAAAATTGACCTTAATTTTTACAATTGCAACTTTTATCCAAATAATTTATTGGTTGCTTTCACAAGTAACTGCTATAATTAAGGGGCATCTCTAAAAACTCCTCAGACAAGGCCTGCCAATTTTATAAGATCGGAGTTTACTTATGTAAATGAGGAGGTTATGAAATTGGCGTAACGCGGTATCAG
>JBKJNG010000145.1:0-4164 GCA_046596065.1 Phnomibacter sp.
CCAATCCAGAAGGACGTTGGAGAAAGTTTACTTACGAAGAAATCATTGCAAGAGATAAAACATCTTTAGACATTACATGGTTAAAAGATAAATCGTTAGCCGATCTCGATAACCTCCCCGATCCTGATGAATTAGCATTGGAGATTGTGGAGAATTTAGAAGCGGGATTGGAGAGTTTTAGGGCGATTATAGCAAATTTGAATGCGAAAAATTGAACACTAAATAGAAACCTAAATCCATTTTATGAAAGACATTCTTACCAACCTGTCTGACTTTCTTCTTGGGACAAAGTCGCCGCCCAATCCGGTCCGGCTTTGAATGTGATTTTGTTAGAGGAAGCCCGGAAGAAAATTGAAACCGGCATATTTACCAGGTATTTCAAGCGCCCTACTATTTACATTCTGGAAGTAGCGGCTTATATTATTACTGTAGTTCTTTTCCTTGTTGGGTATCTCATCTGGAATAAAATTGATAGTTTTTTTGACGTATACTCAACGGTCAATTTTGTGCGTGAAGCAGCTTCTCACGATAGCTTGGATTTGAAGGATTATAGCTGGGTTAGCCGATCATTTTATTTGTGTTGATATGGCCATCAGTTATAGGCTTTCTCCTGGCCCGCCTATTAACAAAATCAAGAAAACGGATGGAGGTATTTATAGAAGTGGAAAACAAGATTGATCAGGTCATCTGCAACCTGGCTCCAAAAATCTGAGAACGCAATGTTCCGACTTGGCCATGGTACCCTCCCACCTTACCAGCAGGCATCCAGCAGGATACTTGCACAAAGCAACACCCGTTACCCGGTAAATGCAGATGAAATTAACACGCCCGTAACCAGCCTTCAAAAAAGTACTGGAAAACGCTATTCCTCATTCATCGCCAGCCTCGATAACGCTGCGCTCTTTCGGTCTTCTTCCCGCAGCCTTTTGCACAGGGTACGCATAATGCCTTTCAGTACTTTGCTGTTCTGCATCAGTACCTCGTAAAAAGGTTCCTGGCTAAGTTTTAAAAGCCCGCATTCGGTAACGGTGGTGGCGCTGGCGGAACGGGGTTCGGTATCGAGCAGGGAGAGTTCGCCAAAAATCTCGTTGGGTTCCAGCACCGCAAATTCATGGTCGCCATCGTGTATGCTTACCGAACCCTTGTAAACCAGGTACAGTGAATTGCCTTCATCTCCTTTATTAAAGAGGGTAGTGCCGGCTTCTACTTCCATTTCCTGCATAATGTAGGCTATATCAACCAGTTCCTGTTCAGGGGTATTTTGAAAAATATCGGTTGATTTTAGCAGGATAACTTTTTCTACCAGCAGCATTAGTACGAATTGTGATTATGGGCGAAAATAACGAACTCTTTTGTCTCTTTCAGGATTCGGGAACGGCTTTCATCGGGGAAAGCGGCCAACTGCGGCAAAATAGCAGGGCCTTGTTCGCGGCCAGCAAGCCACCAGGTTAATGAGCGGGTCCAATCGTTAAACAGGCTGGCATTGCTTAAAATGCTGCTGGCAATAGTTACAAATGGGGTTGCGTTTTTGGCCAGTGCTATTTTTTTATGGCTCACTGTAATAAAGTCAAGCATTTCGTTAACCCGGGCAAACAAATGATGCGGCAGGCTTAATTCCAGCAATTCAATGGCATTGTGCATTTTGCCATAATGCCGCATATCCATCATTTCTATCACCCGCAGTAATTTTTGCCTGCCATACTGCATGGCCAGTAATTGCAGTACAACCATGGTGTCTGTTTCAATTTCAGAAAAAACAGCATCCGATAAATGCTGGTAATCATCACCTGTTATTTGTTGCCATAACCCTTTTTTCATTTGCAGGCTGGCAAGTAAGTTATTGGTTTGTTCGTATACCGGGTTTCCTGCTGTTGGTGCATGGCTGTATTGCAATTGCCACAACGCATTGGTAATGGTATTAACTGATACCTGCTTTTGGGCATACAGTTGCAGCAGGAAATTAGTGGCACCAGCTGTTTTTGTTTTCCCTGCTATGGTTGCCAGTTGCTCCTGTATATCAGTGTTAGGCGCTGGGAATACTGAAATGTCCTCAAAAAGTTGCTCTTTCATGCTGTATAAAGCTGTAATAGCGCTTGGCCGGTTATTGGGCCTGCTAAAGGCCTGCCATATGTGGGGCAAAAAGGCTGTAGCGTGCAATTTGCCGGCGGCTTCCAGCAGTCGGTTAAAAACAGGATCCGTAAGCTGCTGTGGCTTAAAGGCAGCCAGCATATTTTGATGGGCAGGTACCGGTACCGCTTCTATTATTTCAAGCAGCAATAGCTGGTCTGCTTCCTGGTCCGATGAAGCCAGCATTGCAAGCCTTTCCTCCACATCATTCAATTCAACGCTTTCCACGGGTTTACTGGCAGCACTTTCCAGCAGGGCCTTGCGGTATTCCATTGGCTGGTTATCCCAGTCTTGTAATTGCACATTACAGAAATCATCATCCAGTTGGCAAACGGTTTCGAAAGCTGCCAGTTTTACTGCTCCGTTGTTACAAACTGCCAACATTGCCTGCACCGTTTGCAGGGAGCTGCTAAAACGGTAATGCTGCAGCCGCTTTAAAATATATTGCTGCAATTCCGGTTCATCACAGGCCAGTAATTCATTTAATAAATTTTCTGTGTCATTATATTTCGATTTTTCCAGTAAAGTCAATGCATGAATTCTTTCCAAAACTTTGCCGTTTTTTGTTTTTTCCACCAGGGTATTTATAACGTTGTCGTCATTTAAAAACAAGGCGACACCGGTGAAAAATCCTTTTTGTATAGAGCTTTGCACTACATCGAAATAATAGCGGCCAATTTTGCCGATGGTCAACAGCCAGAAAACGATTAACCCTGCCACTACCCATAAAATGCCGGTGATGGAAACACGGTCGTAGAAGTACAACCAGCCCATTAAGCCGCTGCCTACTATTAATAAAGCCGGTGGAAAAACATAGCCTTTGGCAACCAAATGTCCTTTAAGGCGCAGGTGAATATTCATAGGTTGAAACAGGATAAAAAATACCGGTTCCTGTATCGTGTTTCGAAGCACCTCGCATAAAATAGCCATCAGGCCAAAAGCATACAGGTAGGTTTTGCCATTTGGATCTGCCATGGGTACCAGCAGTATTGCAATGGCGATCAATAAAATTACCAGCGGTGTGATCAGTAAAGATTTCTTCAGGCC
The DNA here is from genome assembly GCA_046596065.1 of Phnomibacter sp. Classification (GTDB taxonomy): domain Bacteria; phylum Bacteroidota; class Bacteroidia; order Chitinophagales; family Chitinophagaceae; genus Phnomibacter. Next base: position 3,175 of record JBKJNG010000145.1, read on the forward strand.
AAGCCTGTTAATAAGACGGCTGGTAAAAAGCAGTTTTACAAAAATGGACACCAGCCTGCCGGTGGCGAAAAACATGCCGATAAAAGCCGACAGCTCATGGGCCGATTTATAGCGGATTTTCACCTCGATTAAAAAGGTAAATTCCACCAGGTAAAAAACAACATAAGCCACCAGCGATAAGGCAGCTATCCATTGAATCAGTTTGTTTTCAAAAAGGCGCAGCCACCAATTTGTAATCGGTTCGTGGGTTACGTGGTGCTGTTCGCTTTCATAGCTTTCCCAGTTAATGGCAGAATGCGCAAATAATTTTTTACAAAGAAAAAAGGCGAGAAGAAAAAACACCACTGATGCAGCCATGATGGCGTTTATACCTGTTACCGGTGCTAATACGGCCACTACATAATAGCCAATGGCTTTTGCTGGCAGGTCGCCCGCACCAATTACCGAAAAAATACGGCGGCTTTCCCGCACGTTAAACAGCAGCGATGCCAGTCCCCAATAGGCATAACCCACTACCATATACAACATCAGGTTCCAGGCAACAAACAGTATAACCAGCCATTCAGTTTTTAAGGTTACCCATAACAGCAGTAACAGACTCATACTGATTGCTGCGAATACAATGGAAACCTGTAATAGCCGCTTTGAATTTAGTTTAAGATCAAGCCGGGCATACAGCGCATTGATGGGGAACAGAATAAAAGCCGCCAGCAAGTAAACTACCGGGGCTTTTGTAACGGGGAAATGATACAGGAAAAGTGAATAGGATGCGCTGGCAAGAAAGGCTGTCGCAAGCCCGATGGCCGCCTGTATGCCCAATAACCGGAATACCACCGGCGATTCGGAAGCATGTATGTTTAAAAGCCTGTATACGCTTGTTTTATTCATAAAAAATAAAAGAAACTACTGCTGCCGGTGCCGGTTAAAAACAATAGTGTAATTAAAAAACGCAGCCTTATTACGGTTTGCAATTAGTAGCTAAACGTTATT
>JBKJNG010000210.1:0-2743 GCA_046596065.1 Phnomibacter sp.
AAGCGCCTGATCAACATCTGCATTGAAAGATTTTGCCCAGATTTTTATCAGGCCTTCATTATCATAAAATTTTTCTTTTTTCCATTTGAGCCCGATTTCTAATTCGGGGTTAACCCATAAACTGCCAACACCTGCGGCTTTTCGCTTAGCATCTTCTGCAAGTCGCTTATAGGTATCTCCGTTTTGAGCCTCTTCTTCAGTCCATTTTACTAACTTATCCCATACACGCATTAAGCTTTCATGCGATATATCGATAATTGATTTTTCTGTCAAGGCTCCTTTATCAGGTGGAGGCATTAAAAAAGTACGGCCAGGTTTTCGGAATACTTCAACTTCGTTGATAACCTGTTCCTGAGTTGAATTGGTAAGCAAACAAAGGTCTGCTACGCTGCGTGGTCTTCGTGTGCCACGGGCATCAGCCGTTTTATCAGTCAATGCTTTAAAAATTAACTCACATATTTTTTGCGCTTCCGGTGTTTTAAATTCATTAAAAGCTTCATCGGCATGGAGTGAAAGTGAAGTCTTCATGCTTCCTATCTTGTCGTAATCTTCGAAGTCTATTGGATTATCCTGTGCATTTCTGTTATACCATGCTTCAAAACTTTGGTTGTCATTTGTCTTTGATTGTATCCATACTTCCTCAAGTTTTTTATCCCACTTCTTTTTTCTTTCTATTAATTCCTCATCGGTATATCTCTTTGCTTCATCACGCTCCCATTTATCATCAATCCATTTCTGCCAATTATCCTTGCTATTATTCTTAGCCAATTTTGAGATATCCCAATATTGAATCATTCTATCATACCATGCACCCCATGTACGCATCATGGCATGTTGTAAAATAGGTAATTGATCCGTATCGTTATTGATATCATTTAAGATACGTGGAACCAATCGCTGACTAATTGTTGCCGTACTTATGTCTATCGGCTTGGTTATACATTCGCGAATTTCATCACGAGTCATCCTCGGCACTAAATATTGCCCCCTATTAATGGCTTCGGGTAAACCCTGAAACTCTGAACAGTCACCTAAAAAGTCTGACCGCATTGTCAGCATCACGTATATAGGGCATTCGGTTTGCTGGGCTGCAGCCAGAAGTATTTTTATAAAATGCTGCGCATCACTTTTTCCAAGTTTATTATCCTTTTCATATTTTCTGAAGCGAAATAGTTCTTCAAACTGATCAACAACTATCAATAGATTGTCTGGTTCTTTTTTTGGTTTATTCTCATCTTCCTGCAATAAATCAAAGGCCTCTTTATAAACCTGCACCAAGCCATTTTCACTTCGTCTTAATCCAGCTTCGATAATTGAGTCATAATGAATATCACTTGTATTAGTATCGTTATACAATGTGCCATTGGTCGATAATTCTTCGGCCAGATAACCGATAGGGTTTTCGCCCGGGCGCATTAATGCCACGCGCCAATTTCGGCCCGGGGTAAAAAATCCACTGAAAACTTTTGGTAATAAACCTGACTTAACTAATGATGATTTACCGCTGCCAGATGAACCAATAACAGCCAGAAAATGGCTTTCATGCAACTTTATGGATAACTCGTCTATCTGTTTACTTCTTCCAAAAAATAAATAATGTTCACTTTCCTCAAAAGCGCGCAAACCTATGAACGGATTCTCAAGAAAGGGGACTGAGTTGGTACTCATAAAGTTTTTTATTTAAGTTTTTGAATAAAGTCGTTTAATAATTCAGGTTTAAAACCTTCGTAACTTTTTATTTGTAACCCTCCCAGTATTTTAAATGTTTCTTTTTCGGCCAACTGTGGTTGATGCAGGTAAACAGCCTTTGCCAGCAACGGTTTCAGCCTTCCTAATCCATTTATGCCTAGTAGGTCACCCTTCTTACTATTGGCCCACAATTGATTTCCAGCTCCGTAAAAAATAATCACAGCATCACACAAGGTCAAGTTCGTTTTGTTTTCGGCAGCAAGAGCAGCAAGAGCAGTTGCATCAGAACTGTCGGGAAATGATGGAGTAACAACTTCTATTTCTTTTTCATTAAGAAAATCTATAAGTGAAATAACATTAGGCATATCCGCTTTATCGCAAATCAGGTAAACAATTTTTGGTTCAGCAGTTTCATTAATAACCGATGCAAATGAATTAGCTTTAGAGAATTCAAGCGCAATTTTAGCTTTATTCGCAGCTTCGTTTTTTGCTTTTTCCTCATCATCAATTCTTTTTAGGGTAGCATCAAATGCATGTTCTAAATCTTCCAACGTTCCTTTTAATATATCGGCACCTATATATAATTCTTTTTTACGCTCAAGCAGATCTACGAATTCTTTTTGTTGCGCAAGTATTTTTTCGTTGGTGGTGGCGTCTGCATTTGCAGGTGGTATCCAAATAAGTCGATTCATACCTTTATCAGCACTTTTTCTTGCGGCTATTTCATTTTGTAAAACCACAGTTGATTTGTCTGCACCTTCAGGTATAACGGCATAGTTAGTGGAGCTTATAAAGTGAATCGATAAAATACATTCATCAATAAACTCTGATACTTCTTCAGTAAACCGTCCAATAACTGATGGAAGTTTTTTATTAGGTAATACTATATAATCATTTGCCTGCAATGCACGGGCCATGCTGTCACGATAGCTTGCTAAGTCGGAGGTGGTTTCAGCCAGGAAAATTTTTCTTTTGCCTTCATCACCATCTTCTGGATTATTAATTTGTTTAATTAGGTTTGCTAAATCATTAACCACATCATCTAATCTTGCAT
>JBKJNG010000266.1:0-3865 GCA_046596065.1 Phnomibacter sp.
GTTTTATTGCTTATATGATTCCCGTTCCGAAATAATTTTCGGTTAGCCATCCGTTAAACGATTTTTTTTATTCAGTCCTGCAAAAATTCGGCATGACATCTCCACCAGAACGATTCCTTACAATGGCATTCTTATTTGCTCTATGTGCAAAATGGTATCCTATTGTACGATATATAAAATCCGGCAATCCTTGTGCAGGTAAGAATGACCGCTAAATTAATTGAACTGAGCAGTGGTGTAGTTGTTTGCCTTTCACGCTTGTTTGAAACGGAATTATGGTTTGCAATTAATGCGTGTGGAGAAATATCCATGTTACAGTACGAACGTTTTATTAAAAGTTGTGCGTCATTAAAAATTGTATTTTTTTTGTTTTGATTATTTGTTGTTATTCAGAAGACAATATAGCGGACTAGTACAAATTGTAGTATTTTAATCACTTAAACCTGTAATGACATATTTATTCAGGTTAATATGGATCATCCTTACTTTTATAGTAGAAAGCTTTAGTATTGGCGATTTAAAACACGTGGCGCAGATAGCACAAATTATAGTAATACAAAGCTTAGGCATAAAAGGCAATTAAAATATACACTGCCATGCAATTTAATAACCAGATGCTTGCTTTTGTAATGGACCTTTTAAAGGAAAAATTACCTAAAGAATATTACTATCATAATTACCTGCACGCAGAATACATAGTGGATAAAGCAGTTGAAATTGGCATGCACGAAAATTGCACTACCGATGATATTGAGGCATTAAAAGTAGCGGCCATATGGCACGATGCGGGATATATGAATACCTATGAAGGTCATGAAATGGAAGGGTGTAACCTTGTTAAACAATATTTACCCCAGTTTGGTTATTCCCCTGAAGATATGGAGATAGTGTGTAAAATGATTATGGCTACAAAAATTCCGCAATTTCCTCACAATAAACTGGAAGAAATACTTGCCGATGCCGACCTTGAATACCTGGGCACAGTGGATGCCGATTTGATGGCTGACCAATTTTACGGTGAACTTAAATCCCGCAACCCTTCACTTACTAAAGCAGAATGGAATAAGATTCAAATTTCGTTTATTAGCAAGCATCAATACTTTACCCAATATTGCATTAAAACCCGTGAACCTCTGAAACAGGCCTATTTGAAGCGCTTACTGGAAAAACAATAATACTGATATAAAAAAACTCCGGACAAATTAGCCGGAGTTTTTTTTATATGATTTATCAATTAATATTCTATTGGCACTTTCACCATTTCATGGTAGCGGTTTTGGAATTGGTGAACACTCATTGGATAGGTAATGTGGCTTTTTTCTTCGCGGTACCACATCAAGAAATCGCTAAAGCGTTTGGTCGGGCCAATCAGCACCCTGAACGGGCCGTGCCTGTATTTTATATTGCCGCTTTCCTGCACCTCCTTTTCAAAACCCATGCTCAGCAAGTGTTCTTCATCCAGCGGAATAGGCTTAATCTCTTCCGTAACGTACCAGGCATCCTGCACGCCGGTTTCAATATGTACCTGTCCACCATCGTCGCGGTTTACCCGGGTTACGGTACCTTCCATCCATGTTCCTTCGTTTTCTACCAGCACTTTATTGCCGGGGTGTAATTCATTAAATTTTATCATATGGGTATCTTTTTGAATTGAGTGGTAAGTTATCACTCATTTAAATAGAAGGCGTGCGGCTTTACAATTTTTTAATGGAAAAATGATTTTGGATTTTGAACTTTACTGATTTCTGAACTGAATCCATTTGAATACATCATCCCTGATGAACCATTCGGACGGGGAAATAAAGGATGGTCAGGATGAATTGAATCAAAACCAAATAGAATGGCAAAGCAGGATGTGTTCAAACGGAAGCTTAGACGAGCGCCGGATGAGCTGTTCGTTTTTGAATTGCCAAATGCATCTAAGTGATTTTGGGATTGAATACAATAAGAACAAGTCAGCCCTGATGAACCGTTCGGATCAGGTGAACGCTGAAGGCCAACATCATTGCAGGCAAGCTTCTAAATTTGCTGCTAAATTTTAACTGTAAACCATTACTTTTGCGCCCCCAACAGGGTAAAACCTGTAGGGATATTTCCCACAAGGCTCCATAAGTGTTGCGAAAGGATTCGGAACCGCCAGCAGGGTATAACATTAAATGTTTTCAAAAACATGCCAAAGGTAAAAACAAATTCAAGTGCCAAAAAGCGTTTTAGTGTAACGGGCACCGGTAAAATCAGCTACCAGAAAAGCTACAAACGCCACATTCTTACAAAAAAATCTAAAAAGCGTAAACGTAATCTCCGCATCGATGGCCTTGTAAGCCCGGCCAATACGCATTTCGTAAAACGCCTGCTTCGTCTAAAATAAAAAGCAGTAAAGGTTTATAAGGGTAATGGTTTTTTGTATTCCATTATCAAATCATCACATTATCTCATTGTCAAATTAATTTAATATGCCTCGTTCAAAAAATGCTGTAGCCTCCAGGGCCCGCCGTAAAAGGGTACTCGATCAAGCCAAAGGCTTCTATGGCAAACGTAAAAATGTATATACCGTAGCCAAAAACGTAGTAGAAAAAGGTCTTACCTATAGCTATGTTGGCCGCAAACTTAAAAAACGTGATTACCGCACATTGTGGATTGCCCGTATCAACGCAGCAGTTCGTATGGAAGGGCTTACTTACAGCGTGTTCATGAACAAACTGACGCAAAAAGGAATTACCCTTGACCGTAAAGTATTGGCTGACCTGGCTATGAATGAGCCAGCTTCTTTCAAAAAATTGGTTGAGAGCGTAAAATAAACAGGGAGCCTTAATAGATGGGATTGCAGTTTATTACCAATAACAAATTCGCCGTCCAGCTGCCAGGCTTTCCGCTTTATTGTTAGCTTTTTTAAAAAAACCGGACTGATTATTTCAGTTTCGGTTTTTTTGTTTTTGGTTATGCGGGTACAACTACTTTTGTGCCCTATTTTTTCCACCTGAAACTATTACTCAATAGCCGATGAACAGACGCTTTGCTGACCCGGTGCAGAACACGTACACCGAACTGGTAAACCAGACTTTTCATTTTCCACAAGAAGATTTTAAAGTTACAGATGGCTATCTCCGTTACAACGGGGTAGATCTGCAATACTTAATTGAAAAGTACGGTACACCGCTTAAAATTTCTTATCTCCCTAAGATCGGAATGCAGATCAACAAGGCGAAAGATATGTTTGCCAATGCTTTTAAAAAGCACAAGTACGAAGGCAGTTACAATTATTGTTATTGTACCAAAAGCTCGCATTTCAGCTTTATAGTGGAAGAAGCTTTAAAGCATAATATCCACCTGGAAACATCTTTTGCCTATGATATTGAGATCATTAATAAACTGTTCGAAAAGAAAAAAATTACTAAGGACAACTTTATTATCTGCAACGGTTACAAGCAAAAATCTTACACCAGCCGTATAGCCAAACTGCTGAATAACGGCTTTAAAAACGTTATACCTATACTTGATAACAAAGAGGAACTAACAGCTTACAGAAGGTCGGTTAGAGTGCCCTTTAAAGTAGGTATAAGGGTTGCCGCTGAAGAAGAACCAACTTTTCCTTTTTATACTTCCAGGCTCGGCATCCGGGCAAGAGATATTCTTGAATTTTATGTAGATGAAATAGAAGGAAACGAACATCGTTTTCAATTAAAGATGCTTCACATCTTTTTGAATAAAGGTATCAAAGATGATATCTATTATTGGAGTGAATTAAATAAAATAATTAACCTCTATTGCCAGCTGAGAAAAATTTGCCCAGAACTTGATTCAATAAATATTGGTGGTGGCTTTCCTATTAAACATTCGCTGGGCTTTGAGTATGATTATCAATTTA
>JBKJNG010000339.1:0-3590 GCA_046596065.1 Phnomibacter sp.
GTGTTTGTGGCTTACCGGTCTTTTCCAGATAGGCAGAATGTGCGTGATAAATAACGGCGTTACAATCCCATTTTATAAAAGCCAGTTGCGGCTTTTTAGTAAACAAACTATCAAGCACATTCCGCCTGGCTCGAAAAGACGGGTAAGCCACAAACACAACTCTATGTTGATTACGTAAAAGGTCTTTATAAAGTATTGGAAAGAATTCGTGTCAGGTATCCAAAAGTAGCTATGATGCTTTGCTCGGGTGGCGGCGGCCGTGTGGATTATGAGGCACTGAAATATTTTACCGAATACTGGCCCAGCGATAATACCGACCCACTCGAACGCATCTTTATCCAGTGGGAATATTCGTATTTCTACCCTGCCCTTGCAAGCTGCAATCATGTAACCGACTGGAGCAAACTGCCTTTAAAATATCGCACCGATGTTGCTATGATGGGCAAACTTGGATTTGATATTGTAGTAAACAGTTTAAGTGCAACGGACCTTGCTTATGCGCAGCAGGCTGTATCTGTTTATAAATCTTTAAGTGACCTTATCTGGCATGGCGATCAGTATCGTTTGGTTGATCCCTGGAAGAACCATTTAGCGAGCCTGCTATATGTAAATGAAGACAAAAGCCACGCGGTGGTTTTCAATTATTACACCGAACAACGTTTTATGTTTACCGGTACCAGGTTACCTGTAAAATTGAAAGGATTGGACGCCGCTAAAAAGTATACAGTAAAGGAGATCAACTTGTATCCGGGCACAAAATCAAGCGTTACCACCACAGAAACTTATTCGGGCGATTACCTGATGACGGTAGGATTTAACCCCGATGTAAATGCTTACAGAAGAAGCGTTGTGCTGGAAGTGAATGAAATGAAATAGGTTTGCTTTTTTAAGTCCCTCCAATTGTTCGTATACAAATTGGGTTAGTAAATATTTTACGAACAAAAAAAACCGTCCCTTTTGAGGACGGTCTTTTTTTATTGATCAAATTTTATTATAATCTTTCAGCATCATCGCCGCCGCTTCCCTGGCGCATTGATTCTGGTTTTGGCAACAATATTTTGCGGCTTAGTTTGAACTTACCCGTTTTAGGATCTGTTCCTACCAGTTTCACTTTTATAACATCACCTTCTTTCAAAATACCTTCAAGACTATCAAGGCGTTTCCATGTTACTTCACTAATGTGCAATAAACCTTGTTTACCAGGCAGAAATTCTACAAACGCACCGTAAGGCATAATGCTCTTAACCGTTGCTTCGTAAGTTTCTCCTTCGGTTGGCACCATTACAATGCCTTTGATCCAGTTTTCAGCTTTGCTTACAGCCTCTTTACTTGTACCAAAGATGCTTACTTCACCACGTTCGTTCTTCTCTTCGATATTGATGGTTGTGCCGGTTACTTTCTGCATTTCCTGGATCACTTTACCACCCGGTCCAATAATGGCACCAATAAATTCTTTCTCGATAAACAACATTACCATGCGAGGTGCATGTGGTTTCAGGTCTGCACGATACGCAGGCATTGCTTCGTACATAGCGTTCAGGATATGCATACGACCTTCTTTAGCCTGCGCCAAAGCTTCACGCATGGTGTCCATGCTTAAGCCATCGATCTTAATATCCATCTGTACACCGCAAATACCATCACGGGTACCGGTTACTTTAAAGTCCATATCACCCAGGTGATCTTCATCGCCAAGAATATCGGTAAGGATTGCGTATTTGCCATCGTCTTTACGGGTAATTAAACCCATTGCCACGCCACTTACGTGCTTTGGAATAGGAACGCCAGCATCCATCAAAGCCAGTGAACCGGCGCAAACAGTTGCCATAGACGACGAACCGTTTGATTCAAGAATATCACTCACAACGCGAACGGTGTAAGGGTATCCTTCGCCGGGCATCATTTACTTCAAGCTGCGTAGGGCCAGGTTACCATGACCAATTTCACGGCGGCCAACACCACGCATCATTTTCACTTCGCCTGTACTAAATGGCGGGAAATTATAATGGAGAATAAATTTGGTATAATCAGAAACTGCAGCACTTTCAACCAGCAATTCATCTAACGGCGTACCAAAAGTTACGGTTGTTAATGACTGGGTTTCACCACGGGTAAATAAGGCAGAACCGTGTGGCGTTGGAAGAATGTCTATTTCCATATTCAACGGACGAACAGTAGTTAGATCGCGGCCATCCAAACGGATACGGTCATCAAGCATCATGTTGCGTACAACAGTGTACTGAAGGTCGCCGAAATAAAGGCCAACCAGTGCAGCATCTTCACCAGATAATTCGCCTAATGCTTCTGTAATTTCGTTTTGCAACGCTTTAAAGGCATCGCTGCGATTTTGTTTTGCAGAAGAACCTTTCGCAATCGCATGCATTTTGTCGTTGCCAAGATGATTGATCTTTTGCTCCAACTCAGCGTTCCGATAAGGTTTGGTATAATCTCTTTTGCCGGTAATGCCTGCTTTTGTACGCAGTTCTTCCTGTGCGGTAATTTGTTTTTGAATGGCTGCATGACCAATTTCCAGGGCCTGGATAAGGTCTTCTTCGCTGCATTCTTTAGCCTCACCTTCCACCATCATAATGTTTTTGGCAGTGGCGGCTATAATGAAATCCATATTGGAAGATTTCATTTGAGTACGGGTTGGATTAACCACGAATGAACCGTTTACACGGCTAACCCTTACTTCTGAAATAATTTCCTGGATTGGAATATCGCTTACTGCCAGTGCTGCAGAAGCGGCCAAACATGCCAAAGCATCAGGCAGAACTTCCATATCAGAAGAAACAAGTGAAATTAAAACCTGCACATCGCACAGGTAATCTTCGGGAAACAAAGGACGAAGCGCCCTGTCAATCAAACGGCTGGTTAAAACTTCGTAATCGTTTAAGCGTGCTTCTCTTTTGAAGAAACTGCCCGGAATACGGCCAGCAGAAGAAAACTTCTCCTGGTAATCAACAGATAACGGGAAAAAGTTTTGCCCTGGTTTAGCTTCTTTATTGGCAACAACAGTTGCCAATAAAACGGCATTGCCGCATTGAACGGTAACAGCGCCATCAGCCTGGCGGGCTAAACGACCGGTACTGATTGTAACAGGTCTACCATCGCCGGTGTCGATAGTGGTGGAAATTGGTTGTGTAAGCATGAATTATTATTTGAGAGAAAGACACCCGGCACTGGCAGCAAATCGTTCCGTTGTCACCCCCGGTAAAAAATAGTTTAGAGTAAAATAGGTATAAACACAAAAAGCAAATCCCAATCGCATCTATTTTCGATTGGGAACGCTTTATATCATCACAGACCGTGTTATTTCCTAAGACCTAATTTTTCGATAAGGGAACGATATCCCTGTAAGTTATTCTTACTTAAATAGGTAAGCAAACGTTTACGCTGTCCAACCAGCTTCATCAGGCCGCGGTGGGTACTGAAGTCTTTTTTATTGCTTTGTAAATGTTTTGAAAGTGCAGAAATGCGCTCCGTTAAAAGTGCCACCTGTCCTTCAATAGACCCGGTGTTCTTTGCATGACCACCGTAAGTTTCAAATATTGCTGCTCTCTTTTCTGTAGTTAAATAAGGCATCCGAT
>JBKJNG010000076.1:0-2544 GCA_046596065.1 Phnomibacter sp.
ATTTATTTTTATCAGCATTATTTATTACAGTCGTCCTAAAAAAGTACTGGCCAAAAAAATTGAAAAAGCCGAGATCATTAAATCGCACAAAATTCTTACTCTTGCCGGCGAAGCTGTAGAAGCTGATTAATCTTTTCATCATCACATTGGCATCATCTTAAATTAATAATTAACTGTTTTAACTATATTCGTTACTGGTTAAGTTACATTTACGGATAGTTTTTATATAGCTTTGCAGCCAATAAATAAATAAAAATCATGTCAGCAGAAATAAGTAAAATATTAAGCGATACAGAAGCATCTATGCTTAAAGCAATAAACCACCTGGAAGCAGAATTGGTTAAAATACGTGCCGGTAAAGCAAACCCAACCATGCTGGATGGAATTGTGGCAGATTATTATGGAACCCCCACAGCCATCAACCAGATTGCCAACATTTCTGTTTTAGATGCCCGTACCATCTCTGTGCAACCGTGGGAAAAAAATATGCTGCAGGCTATTGAAAGAGCCATTACCATGGCAAACATTGGCATTAATCCTCAGAACGATGGTAATATTATCCGCTTATTTTTACCCCCGTTAACTGAAGAAAGAAGAAAGGAGCTGGTAAAAAAATGTAATGCCGAAGGCGAACATGCAAAAGTTGCTGTACGAAATATCCGCAGAGACGGTATTGAAGGAATAAAAAAATTACAGAAAGACGGACTTAGCGAAGACTTATGCAAAGATGCTGAGAAGGAAGCACAGGATGCTACCGATAAATACATTGCTTTAATAGAAAAACATCTTGAAGCAAAGGAAAAAGAGATCATGGCGGTTTAGTTGGCAGCAGCATTTTTTAATCTTATCTTAAACTAATTTATGTTTCAACAGGCAATAGAAAAAGTTTTACAATTTACCAGGCCATTGCACACCATTTCCCGAACATACGGAGGAATGGTTTTACCCGGCAGTTCAACATTTTTTTTTGTGAATAACAGTGGCGTAGCCATTACCTGCAAACATGTAATGGATTTAATACCTGCTGCAGAAAATATTAACCAGACTTATCAAAAATATGCAGCTGAAAGAAACAGTTTACCAAACGATGCTAAATACAAAAGAAATATACAGGGCCTGCAGTTAAAATATAAATACCTGCCCGAAACAACAATACAGTTAAAAAATAATTTTTTAAATTGTTTTGATACCATCAGCGAAATAACCTGTCATGCACATCCTACACTCGACCTGGCCATTTTAGAGTTTAAAGGTTTTAATAAAATATTTTACACTTCACACGCAAGTTTTATTAAGGACAGCAGTAAAATAAAACAGGGGAAGTCTTTATGCCGCATTGGGTTTCCTTTTCCGGAGTTCAATAATTTTAAACACAATCCCGATACGGATGATATTGAATGGACCAATACAGGTAATCCTAATTCACCCTCTTTTCCTATTGATGGTATTGTAACCAGGTTTGTGGCAACACAACCTGACAGTGGCATTACCGGTATAGAAATGAGTACCCCCGGTTTGCATGGCCAAAGTGGCGGACCACTGTTTGATACCAGCGGAAATATTTACGGAATGCAGTTTGCCACCAATCACCTGCACCTTGGCTTTGATATGAAAGACTTTGAAATCATCAATAATGGCAGGAAAAATAAAATTTCAAATAATCCTTTTTTACACGTTGGTATTTGTGTACATGTCGACAGGATAAAAGATTTTTTAAAGGAAAAAAAAATTGCATATACTGAAGCTAATTAAATTTACCCTGCAGAAACTTTTCTGTTAGCAATGTAAACACCCAGTAAAATAAGTAACAGGCAACCAAACTGTTTCCATCCTACTTCTTCGCCATAAAAAATACCCCAGAAATTTGCGATGATAGGTATTCCGTAAGTTACCATTGATGCAAAAACAGCTCCTGCTCTTTTTACCAGCATATAAAAAATAATTGAAGCAACGGCGGTGCCCAAAATGCCCAGCAAAGCTGCCTGCCCGGTACAATACAAAATTCCTGTATCTCCTAATGGCAAACTAAAATAGCCTGTAAAATAAAGTACAATTAATGCAGGGATGGCATTTAAGGTAAGTGCTATAGCAGCTATCTGCAGTGATCCGATATTTTTTAAATGTTTATATACCATATTTACATTAAACCCGTAACAAATGGTAGCTAAAACAACATATGATACATAGGCCATGTTTTGGCTTTGCGCCATATTACCTTTACTGATCAACAACAGAATACTGCCCGTAAAAGCGATAAAAATGCCCAGTATTTTATTTGCTGATGTTGTTGAACTAAAAAATAATGCGCCAGTTATAATTACAAAAATAGGTGTTAAGGAATTCAGCGTACCTGCAAGTGCGCCATCAATACCCAGTTCCGCCACACAAAATAAATAAGCAGGTAGCAAACTGCCTAATACACCAGACAAAAAAATGATTCCCAGTTTATTTCGGGGAACATTTTTAAAATGTTTAATGGCTGAAGGTAATAATACAAGGCCTGAAAAAACTATACGCAGCGAAGCCACCTGGAAAGCTGTTAAC